>JBGTHI010000172.1:0-7595 GCA_041746295.1 Myxococcaceae bacterium | reverse complement strand
GGGCACTCCCTCGCCGTTCCTCGTTGCGGAAGAAGATGCGGAGTTGGTCCCCGCGACGGCAACGCCCGCCGACCCTCCGGTCCAGACCACCTTCCGCATGCCGGTGATCGTCGAGCCAAAGGGACCGCCCAAGCCCACCGCAAGCAAGAAACCGCCGGCCGAGTCCTTCGAGTTCGTAGGCGACCGCAAGAGCTTCACCCCGCCCCCCTTGAGCGTGCTCGAATGCGACAAGGCGGAGCGGTCCGCCCTGGACAAGGAGGCGTTCCTCAGCACCGCCGAGCGGCTCCGCGCCAAGCTGGCCGACTTCGGCATCGTGGGCGAGGTGGTGGAGATCAGGCCCGGACCGGTCGTGACGATGTACGAGTTTCTCCCGGGCCCGGGGGTCAAGGTCTCGCGAATCGCCTCTCTTGCAGATGACCTAGCGATGGCGATGGAGGCGATGCGGGTCCGCATCGTCGCGCCGATCCCGGGGAAGGGCGTGGTCGGCATCGAGGTGCCAAACCGCGATCGCGAGACGGTGTTCCTGAAGGAGATTGCCGAGCAGGACCTGTTCCACAGGTCCTGCTCGCGGCTCACCATGTGCGTGGGGAAGGACATCGAGGGGATGCCCTACGTCCTGGACCTGGCCAAGGCTCCCCACCTTCTCATCGCCGGCACCACCGGCTCCGGTAAGTCGGTGGCGGTTAACTCGATGATCATGAGCATCCTGCTCAAGTCCACCCCGGAAGAGGTCCGGTTCATCATGGTGGATCCCAAGATGTTGGAGCTCT
This sequence comes from Myxococcaceae bacterium, assembly GCA_041746295.1. Taxonomy (GTDB): domain Bacteria; phylum Myxococcota; class Myxococcia; order Myxococcales; family Myxococcaceae; genus JBGTHI01. The sequence goes on along the minus strand of JBGTHI010000172.1, from coordinate 6,825 downwards.
CGATCTACGAGGGCATTCCGCATCTGCTGCTTCCGGTCGTGACCGATCCCAAGAAGGCGGCCCTGGCGCTGCGCTGGACGGTGGAGGAGATGGAGCGGCGCTATCACCTCCTCTCCGAGGTGGGCGTGCGGAACATCGCCGGCTACAACAAGCTGGTCGAGTCGGTCCAGGGCGAGGCCAAGGCGCTGGTCGCGGCCAAGGAGACGGAGGCCAAGCTGGCCCACGACACTCAGCCTCCGGACGACGCCAGAAAGCTCTTGGTGCTGGATGTAGAGCCGAGCGACCACAAGCCCGAGTTAGAGCTTGGCGTGGCCGCACCGAACGAGGCGCCCGAAGATGTGCGGGAGTCGCTCTCGGCGGAACCTGGCTTCGAGCCGGTCTCGCAGGCCTCGGTTGAGGCGACTCCCCCGGAAGAGGCCGACAAGCCGGAGAAGAGGGAGCTGAAGAAGCTCCCCTACATCGTGGTGATCATCGACGAGCTGGCAGATCTGATGATGGTCGCCTCGCGCGAGGTAGAGACCTATATCGCCCGCCTGGCACAGATGGCGCGAGCGGCCGGCATCCATCTCATGGTGGCGACACAGCGCCCCTCGACCGACGTGGTCACGGGCGTGATCAAGGCCAACTTCCCCACCCGTATCAGCTTCATGCTGCGCTCCAAGCCCGACTCGATGACCATTCTGGGCACGGTCGGCGCGGAGTCGCTTCTGGGCATGGGCGACATGTTGATCATGCCGCCTACCAGCGCCCATCTCCAGCGCGTGCACGGCGCCTATGTTTCAGAAGACGAGATCAAGCGCGCGGTAAACCACTTGAAGGCGCAGGGCAAGCCGGTCTTCGACGACTCGATCCTCAAGCCGCGCGAAGAGGACGGGGAGGAAGGCGGCGGGGGTGGCGAGGATGAGCTGTCGGACGAGCTCTACGATCAGGCCCTGGCCATCGTCAGCGAGATGCGGGCGGTCTCGATCTCGATGCTCCAGCGCAAGATGCGCATTGGCTACAATCGCGCTGCCCGGATGATCGAGCGGATGGAGCGGGACGGGGTGGTCGGCGCGCCGGACGGTGCCAAGCCCCGGGAGGTTCTCCTGCGGCCGGTGGGCGAGATGCCCGGAGCCGGCGCCTGATTTCTTAAGGAGGCCTGCAACTTTCTGCTGGCCATGGACTGCGCGAGTGGGTCGTATCCGTCCCGCTGCGCGAAGTCAGGGAGCAGTGCTTAGGATGAGCGCGCTCCGCGCTCATCGAGGGGGAGGAGGGCCAATGGCCACTGAGAAACTGGTCGACGTGCTGGATGTGGTGGAGGACTTCCATGCCGCGGTGAACGAGGCCGACGCGCGCGGGCTGGAAGCGCTGGCCGCCGACGATATCGTCTTGGCGGGTCCCCACAACGAGGGCAAGGGGCGCGCGCTGCTGAAGCCCTGGCTGGTTCAGAACGGCCTGAGCTGGCGGCCGCTTCGGTGGTTTTACGGTGGCGACGGCACGGTGGTGGTGGAGCAGCTCGCCCGCTGGTATCCCCGCGACCGGCGCATCGATCCGAGCGACGTGGATGAAGAACGACTGGCCAGCGCCTTCTTTGTGAGCGATGGACAGGTGATCCGCTGCGAGCGGTTCGTCGACCTCTCCTCCGCGCTCAGTGCGACGGGGCTGACGCTGAGACACGAGGTGGAGCTGCCTCCGCCGCCGCTCTAGGGTGCGGGATCCGGGCGTAATTGCCGGAGGGCCTTTATGGGAAGGCGACTAGGGGGTGGGTGCCGGAGAGAGCGCTGCGGCAGCCTCATGCCTTCGGGTCAGGACGTGACGGAGAGTCTTGTGTTTGCCCCCAGGGCGTTTGAGGCAGCTTGGTGCGCTGACCCGGGGATGTTTGTACAACCAGCCGCGAAATTCGCTGCAGGATATACAAACATCCCTTCCTGAGCGCGTTGGTCCGGGCCACCAGCTCCTCCAAGAACTTCCGCTGCAGCATCGCCCCGATGTGCACGTCGGAGAGCTGAATCAGCCGGAAGCCATCCAGATTCTTCGGCAGAAACGGAAGGCGCACCTCCACCTCCGAGATCTCCGGCGGCTGATAGGCCCGCCAGAACGCCGACCAACGAAACGCCATGTGCTAAGGGCTCCCGGGATGGAACGACTTGCCCTCTATGCTACCGCGTCGCGCGGGACGGAGGATCTCCTTGCGGAGGAATTGGACGAGCTGGGCGCAGTACGCCTGAAGCGCACGCGCGGAGGAGTCCGCTTCTCCGCCAACCTGCTCGAAGCTCTCCGGATCTGCGTTTGGTCCCGAATCGCGATGCGGGTCCTGTACCCGCTCGCCGAGCTCGATGCGAGAGGCCAGCAGGGGCTCTACGACGCCGCCGTCTCGGTCCCGTGGGAGGATCACCTCTCCCTCCTCAGCACTTTCGCGGTGGACGCTACCCTCAAGGACAGCGAGCACGCCCACTCCGGCTTCGTGGCCTTGAAAATCAAGGACGCGATCGTCGACCGGCTGCGGGGCAAGCTGGGCGGACGGCCGGACGTCGATACCCGGGATCCCGCGGTGCGGATCATCGCGCGCCTCTCCGGATCCCAGCTCTCCTTGAGCCTGGATCTCTGCGGCGACCCTCTCTACAAGCGCGGCTACCGTCGCGGCTCGTTCACCGCGCCGCTCAATGAAGCCCTGGCGGCCGCCGTCCTTCGCGCCGCCCACTATCAAGGCGATGAGCCGCTGTGGGATCCGCTCTGTGGCTCGGGGACGCTGCTGATCGAAGGGGCGATGATCGCGATGCGCCGCGCGCCGAACCTCAAGCGCAGCTTCGGCGTGGAGCGCTGGCCGGAGCTCGGCAGCAAGGCCCGGTCGATCCTGACCGAGCTTCGGGAGGAGGCCCGCTCTGCGGAGAGAACCCCCGCTCACCCGATCATCGGCTCGGACAAGAGCGAGGACTCGATCGCCGCCGCCAAGCTGAATATCAGCGCCGCCAAGCTGGGACGGGCAGTCATCCTCTCGGTCGCCGATGCCACCCTCCCTGCTGAGCCCGGCCGGATCCCAGAGACAGGATTGTTGGTATCCAACCCGCCCTACGGAGAACGGCTCAAGGGGGGAGGTAACAAGGGCATGAAGAGCTTCTACTTCAAGCTGGGCGAGGGGCTGGCTGCCGCCTCGAGCTGGCGCCGCTTCATCCTCGCCGGCCATCCCGCCTTCGAGAGCGCCTTCCACGCCCGTCCCGCGTCGCGCCGGCCGCTCTGGAACGGTCCGATCGAATGCACCCTGTTGGAGTACCCGCCCACTGTATAACTTGGCGGCTCGTCGCTTCACTTCCTACCAACGAGGATTTCCATGCCTGCCTATACTCTTCCCGAGCTCTCGTACGACTACAGCGCGCTCGAGCCGCACATCTCCGCCAAGATCATGGAGCTACACCACAGCAAGCACCACAAGGCCTACGTGGACGGGGCCAACAAAACGCTGGAGAAGTCGGAGGAGGCCCGCTCCAAGAACGACTTTGGATCGATTGCCGCTCTGGAGAAGGCGCTCGCCTTCCACACCTCCGGCCACGTGCTGCACACCCTCTTCTGGGCGAATCTCAAGCCCAAAGCGGGAGGCGAGCCGACCGGTCCCCTGGCCGAGGCGATCACCCGCGACTTCGGAAGCTTCGCCGCCTTCAAGGCGCAGCTCAACGCGGCCGCCAAGGAGACGATGGGCTCCGGCTGGGGCGCGCTGGTCTACGAGCCGCTCGGGAAGCGGTTGGTGACCACGTTAATCCATGACCACCAGTCGGAGTTCACCGTGGGCAGCGTTCCGCTCCTGGTCCTCGACGCCTGGGAGCACGCCTACTACCTCCAATACGCCAACGAGAAGGCGAAGTTCTTCGATGCGATCTGGAACTGCTGGAACTGGGACGACGTGTCCCGCCGCTACGCCGCGGCCCAGAAGCTGGAGATCCCCGTCCGCTAGGCTTCAAGCCCGGGATCCGGGAGCCTCGGCTCCTGGGTCCGGATCGTGTGGCTCGAGGGCCGCATTCCCAGAGCGACACCCGCCGCGAGCAGCTCGAACAGCGCGGCCAGGGTGAACAGCTTCCCGCCGCCGATGCGATCATAGAGGAAGGCGGAGACCGAATAGCCGGTCACCCCTCCCACTCCAAACACCACCGAGAAGAGCATCCCCTGCGCGCTTGCCCGCAGCCCATCCGGCACGCGGCGAGCCAGCGCTTCGGTGGCCGCGATGAAGAAGAGGCCAAAGGTAAAAGCATGCAGTAGTGCCAGCCCCACCAGCTCTGGGGCCGCCTTGGCCTGTGAGATTCCCCACCAGCGCAACCCACTCATCACGAACGCCAGTGCCAGAACGTACCTCGGCTGGAGCCGGGTAGCGATGCGCGGGTAGATCAGCATCACGCTCGCCTCGGCCGCTACGCTCACGGCGAAGGTGGCTCCCACCACCCACGGAGAGAGCTCGAGCGAGAGGATGTGGATCGACATCAGCGCGTGAAAGGGGGCCGAAGCGATCCAGTGCAAGCAGCAGGCGGCGAGCAGAAAGCGAACGTCCCGGTATTTGAAGATCACCGCGCCGTCGCGGAGCCGCCTCTTCTCCAGCTTGGCGCGTTTGGTGCGGAGCGCGAACGAGGCGAGAGCGGTCATCGCCATCAACCCGATCGCCGCGAGGAGAGTCGCTGGGCCGATCGCTCCCGCGCCAAGCCCGAAGAGCAGGCTGCATAGGATGAAGCCGAGCGAGGCGAAGACCCGGAGGCGCGAGTAGGAGCCGCCCACTTCGCTGACCCGTTGGAGCATCAACGCGTCCATCACCGGAGCGATGCCCGAGTAGAAGAGCCCGTAGGTGGCCACCGCGACCACCACCGCGCCGTAGGCTCGCACATTGAGCAGGAGACTGAGCGCGCTGATCACCCCCAGCGCCAGCAGCAGCACTACACGATCCGGACGGCCGCTCTTGTCGGCCAGGTGGCCCCACATGGGTGGCGCGGCGACGACGAAGATCGGGAGAATGGACAAGAGCAGCCCGAGCGCTCCTCCGGAGAAACCGAGCGACCGGTAGTAGGCGGGAAGGAAGGGGACGGCGACCCCGGCAAAGGCACCGAAGAGGAGATTCACCGTCACCAGCGGGCCCCAACCCGATACGCGGGAGCCGCCGTTCGCCTCCACTAGACCCGATTCTCCTCGCGTCTGAGAAGCCGACCGATGTTAGCGCGGTGGGTCCAGAACAGCATCGCCCAGAGGATAACCAGCAAGAATCGTTGGCTCGGCGTGGTGAGCACGACGAACCCCATCGCCATCGCCGCCGTGGCGGCGGAGAGCGAGGCCACCGAGCTGACCCGGCCTACGGCAAAGACGGCGGCAAAAACCGCGAAGGCGGCGCAAGGGATGAGCGGTGGCATCACCGCGAACAACACACCGAGCGCGGTGGCCACCCCCTTGCCACCGCGGAACTTGAGCCAGACCGGGAAGATGTGCCCCAGGAAGGCCGCGCCCCCCACCAAAGAAGGCAGCAGCCCAGCCGGTAAGGCGGAGTCGAACCGCCTGGCGATCAGCACCGGCACTGCGCCCTTTAGCGCGTCGAGAACGAGCGTGGCGACAGCGATCTTCTTTCCGGCCACGCGCGCAACGTTGGCAGCGCCGATGTTTCCGCTGCCTGCCTGGCGGACGTCGACGCCGTGAGCCCTGCGCGCCAGCAGGAGCCCGTAGGGCACCGAGCCGGACAGATATCCCAACAGGACCAGCGCGAGATCCGCGAAGTGCAGGAAGGAGAAGCTCATCGAACGAGCATCGATCCATAGTTGATCGCCACCGCGATCACCAGCACGGTCCGGAGCCAACGTCCCTCCCTCTCGGTCAATGACACGTCCGGGATCGGCACCTTGAACAGCAGGTGCCCCAAGGACCACAGCCCCATCACCGCGAAAGCGAGCGCCACCACCGTGCCCATTGGATTCGCCTCCCAGGCGCCGGCCAGATTCGCGTGCGCCACCCGTTCGGCCACGCGGGTCAAGCCGCAGCCGGGGCATGGGTAACCGGTCTTCTGTCGCAGCGGGCAGCCCCAAAAAGGGAGCCACTTCGCCACCGGAATAAAGCGGGCGACCGCAAAACCCAGGAGCCCCAAGAGCCCCAGGAAGTCCACCGGGCCCGGAGCGCGGTTGGGCGCGGGCCACTGAAGCTTCAACGTGCCCCCAACCCGAACAGCGTCCCACCGACGGCGGCGAGGATCCCGCCCACGCAGCAGCAGGCCAGGAGCAGGGGCACGCAGACCACCGCGATCGCCTTCTCCGTCTTGATCGACTGGAGATATTTCAACCCCAGCACCTCCTGGAACATCACATAGCCCGCCGTGAAGATTCCGACACACGGAATGAAGCCGAGCAGGCTGGGAGAAGAGGCGTAGGCCACCGCCCGGAAGGTGGCCCAGTAGCCGCGCTTTCCCTCGCCGAAGATGAGGCAGATGGCGTGCAGCACGGCCGCGCCCAGGACGAGCCCCGCGGGCACGAGGAACAGGATCAGGAAGAGGGTCAGCAGGCTCCAGGAGGCGGCGGGCGCGGCATCGGCCGCCTCGAGGACCTGCCGCATCGCCTCCGGCAGCTTGGAGAGATCCCGTCCTCTGGTGACCGCCTCCCGCATCGAGAACAATGAGGTGACCAGCCGGAGGGGCAGCTGCAGCAAGGCGGAGAGGCCGGCGGTGATCCAGCCATACAGCAGCGCATCGAGCCAGGGTCCATCCGGCCGAACCGTGCGCCAGAATGGCTCGGGCGAGAACATGGCGGCTTTCCAGGTCTGGACGTAGCCGACGACCCACCCCTTCCGGGCGCGCTGCTCCCAGGGCGTGTCGGCTGGCATCGGCGCCGGAGGTGGGGG
>JBGTHI010000171.1:0-3715 GCA_041746295.1 Myxococcaceae bacterium | reverse complement strand
GCTCACGCCCCATCAGATCCGGGTCCTGGTGGCCTGCGGAGCCGCCGCCGGTCTCGCTGCCGCCTACAACGTGCCGATCGGGGCCGCGCTCTTTGCCCTGGAGGTCTTTTTCGGCAGCTTTGCGCTGGAGGTGTTCGGTCCGATCTTCGTCTCCTGCGTGGTTGGCACCCTGGTCTCACGGGTGCTGATCGCCAACCACCCCAGCTACATTATCCCCCGCTACGACCTGGGCTCCCTGCGGGATCTGGCGGTCATCCTGGCGTTGGGTCCTCTCTTCGGCATCGCCTCCGCGCTCTACGTGCAGACCGTCAACCGGCTCTCCGCCCCGGAGCGGCATGTTCCGCGCAGGCTCGCCTTCGCCCTGCCGATCGGGGCGATGCTGCCGGTGGGGGTGGCGGCGCTCTTCTTTCCGCAGCTCTTGGGAAACGGCTACGACACGGTGAACGACGCCTTGTTGGGCCACCTGCCGCTGACCCTGCTTTTGGTCCTACCGTTCGCCAAGATGGTCGCCACCTCGCTCAGCGCAGGGGCCGGCATCCCAGGCGGGCTCTTCACCCCTTCGCTCTACTACGGCGCCCTGCTGGGCGGCGGGCTGGGAGAGCTGGCGCGGAGAGTCCTACCGGGCATCGCCCCGTCCGGTGCCTACGCGCTGATTGGAATGGGCGCGGTCCTGGCCGGCACCACCCACGCCCCGGTCTCCGCCGTGCTGATCATCTTCGAGCTGACCGGCAACTACGGAATCATCCTCCCCCTTATGGCCACGTCGGTGCTGGCCCTGGCGGTCAGCCGGAAGTTCTCCCCCTCCTCTCTCTACACCGCCACCCTCAAGCGAACCCAGGCGACCGCCAGCTTGAGCCCCGCTCCGGGCTGGCTGCGGCCCAGCGGCATCGGCCCGGTGCTTAAGCCCGCGCTCGTGCAGGTGCACCCCGGCCTTCCCTTTGACGAGCTGATGGTTCAGCTCCTCGCCCTGCCTCCCGGCGACGATCTCTATGTAGTAAACCGGGAGGGCACCCTGCTCGGTGTGATCTCGCTGGATCTGGTGAAGGGTCTCATTGCGGAGCAGGAGTACCTAAGCGCGGTGATCGCCGCCGACGTGATGGAGGTGCTGAGCAACCCGCTGCGCGACGGCACCACCCTGGCCGAGGCGGCGCTCCGCTTCATGGGCACGGATCGGGAGAAGCTGCCGGTGGTGGATGGCAAACAGCGGCTGTTGGGAACGATCGCACAGAAGGACCTGCTCGGCCTGGCCCAGTTCTGATTCCTGGCCCCTGTTCAGCCGGACTGTTAGGCATCGGCCGTGATTCCCTACTACCACTCCCCCACTTTCCAGCTTGGCCCCCTTACCCTGGCTCCGTTCGGCTTCTTGGCGGCGGCCGGGATCTATGTCGCCGCCCGCATTACGGTAAAGCGGGCGACCGAGGACGGCCAGGATGCCCAGATCCTCGCCGACTACGCCTTTTGGGGCGTGGCAGCGGGCGTGCTGCTGGGTCACTGGGTCCATCTCTTCCTCTACCACCCGGAGGAACTGTCCAAGGGGCCCCTTCAAATCTTCAAGGTCTGGGACGGCCTCTCCTCCTTCGGCGGGCTCCTGGGAGGCGTGCTGGCGGCCCTGGTCTTCTTTCATTTGCGACGCGTCCGCTTCCGGGACTACTCCGACGCGCTGGCGCTGGGTGTCGCGCCGGGCTGGGGCATCGCACGGCTGGGCTGCTTCGTCGCCCACGACCATCCGGGGCTGCGGACCGGCTTCCCCCTGGCGGTCGCCTTCCCAGGTGGACCCCGGCACGACCTGGGACTCTACGATGCGGTTCTCCTCTTCGGGATCGCAATCGTCCTGCTGATCCTGCGCAACAAGCAGCTTCTGACCGGGCGCCTTCTACCGCTCCTGGCAGTCCTCTATGGCGTGGGCCGTTTCTGTCTGGACTTCCTGCGCGCGCAAGATCTGGCCTACGTCGATGCGCGCTATCTGGGGCTCACCCCCGCGCAGTACGCCTGCATGCTGCTGTGGATCTACGGGTTGGCCGGGCTGGCCGGATTCGGCGTCAACCGCGAGCCGCGCGCGGCAACCGCACGGTGAAGCGAGTGCCGGCCTCGCCGGAGGAGCTGACCCCGACCGAGCCGCCATGGGCCTCGGCGATCCGCTCCACGATATAAAGGCCGAGCCCGACGCTCCGCTCCGCGTTGCTTTCGAGAGCCCCCCGCGTCATCGGCTGAAAGAGCGTCGATAGCAGCGCCTGTGGGATCGGCGGCCCCTCGCTGACCACGCTCAGCTCCACCGTCTCATGGGATCCATCGCGAACCTCCACCCGTATAGGAGAACCGGGGCTGCCGTACTGGATCGCATTGCCCACCAGGTTGCTCATCACCTGGCTCAGCCGGTCCGCGTCCCACTCCCCCCTGCCGTTCCCGGAACGGAGCAGCTGAACCGGCTGATCGGGCGCGGTCGGGCGAAGCTGCTCCACCGCCTCTTCGGCCCATGGATGCAAGTCCATCTCCAGGCGCTGGACAGGAAGCGATTTGCCGGTGCGCGCCTGGGTATAGTCCAGGAGATCGCGGATCAGCCGGGTGGCGCGTCTGGAAGCGCTCAGGATCCGATCCACGCCGCGCTGAAGCGTCTCGCCGAGCTCACCGCGGCGGAGCAGGTCGGTCGCGGAGATGCTGATCGCATTGATCGGATTTCGAAGATCGTGGCTCACAATGCCAATCAACTGCTCCCGCAGCTCCGCCTCCTCCCGGGCGGTCAGAAGCTGCGCATCCCTGGATTCGAGCTCGTCACGGTACTCCAGCTGGTAGCCCACTAGATCAGCCAGGTGGCGGAACACCTCGAGAGTCTCCGGCCGGACCGGCACGGGCACCGAGTCGAGCGCGCAGAGCACCCCAAAGGAGCTGCCGTCGCGGCGGCGCAGCGGCACGGCGACGTAGCTCTCCACCTTGTACAGCCTCCGCGCCGGGTGGTCGGCAAAGGTCGGGTCCCTGCCGAGATCGGGCAGGAACAGGGGAGCATCGGTCCTTTGGACGGTATTGCAGAAGGTGGTCTCAATCTGAAGTCTGTCACCCGGATTAAGCCCAAAGCTCATCTGATCCAGGACCGCGCAGCAGGTCCAGGACTCGGGCGTCACCCGGGCCACCACCGCCAAGCGAAGTCCGGTCGCCTCCAGCAAGACCTTGAGCACGGTCCTAACCGCCTCGATGCGGCCGATCGACTCGACCTCGGGGTCCTTCGGAATCGCCGTCGCACTCGCTTCGTTCACCGGGCTCACCCTAGACGCCTTTCCAGCGCTCTTCGACCAGATCGGTCTTCGCCGGGCCGTTGAGCAGCCGGCCGTGGGTGTCGAACCGACTCCCGTGGCACGGACAGTCCCAGCTGCCCTCGGCGTTGTTCCACCGCACGTGACAGCCCCTGTGGGGACAGTCCGCGGAACAGATCTTCAATCGGTCTGTCCCGTCCTGGTAGACGGCCAGCACCCGGCCCTCGGAGCGGATCAAGCGACCCTCGTTTATCGGGATCTCGGACGGCTCGCGGACATCGCCCTTTCGAAACCGATCGCCCACCAGCTGCATCGGGAAATCGACATTCTCGGAGAGGAAGCGGCGGAGGTCCCTCCTGGGCGGCGTGGTCAGCGCGGTGATCTTCGCGCTGCAGCCGGCCTCGGCCGAGGTGCCATTCGAGCGACTGTCGCGCCGCACCCGCGTCGCCGCCTGCGCGGCGAAGGAGGTC
>JBGTHI010000170.1:0-11690 GCA_041746295.1 Myxococcaceae bacterium | reverse complement strand
AAGCGCGCCCATGGAGAAGCCTGCCACGAAGAGCCGCCGCGCGTGTCCCAGGCTCAGAAGCGACTCCTCCGCGACTCGCTCCCAGTCCAGGTGGCTGACCGAGGTCATTGCCCGTGGAGTGGTTCCATGGCCGGGGAGGCGCGGAACGAGCACCTGGTAGCCCCGCGCGACGAGCGAGTCGGCCAGGGGCCGCAGGTCCCACGGTGTGCCGGTGAAACCATGCAAGAGCAGGCAGGCGTCCTCCCCTGCGCCCAACCGCAAGGTATCGGTCTGCGGAGAGTCGATCGAAGTGTCCAGGTCCACGCCGGAACAGGCTAGCAACCGGCGAGCGTGGGCTGTAAGCACTTTTCCATGTCCGATCTCCCCACCAAGCCGTCCGAGGTCCAGCTCCAAATCCAGATCGACGACGACACCGCCAATGGCCAGTACGTGAACATGGCCCTGGTCAATCACACCGAGACCGAGTTCACCCTGGACTTCATCTACGTGCAGCCCCAGCAGCCCAAGGCCAAGGTCCGCTCGCGGATCATCACCAACCCCAAGCACATGAAGCGGCTCCTGCTCGCGATGCAGGACAACCTGGCCAAGTTCGAGGCGAAGTTCGGGACCATCCTGATGACCGATCCCGAAGGTCCGGTGCACTGAGGACATGCGCGACCTTCATGAGGGGCTGAAGGCGGAGGCGAGCGCCTTCGTGACCGACCTCCAGAATCGGATCTGCGAAGCGCTGGAGCGCGCCGAAGGCACCACCCGCTTCCGCGAGGATCTTTGGGAACGGCCAGGGGGCGGGGGAGGGAAAACGCGGATTCTCGAGGGCGGCACGCTGTTCGAAAAGGCGGGAGTCAGCTCCTCCGAGGTGTTCGGCGAGCTGGAGGAAGCCTTTGCGGCAAGGTTGCAGGGGACCGGTCGATCTTTTTACGCCACTGGAATCTCTTTGGTGCTGCACCCGCGCAACCCCTTCGTCCCCACCATCCACGCCAACTACCGTTACATCGTGCAGGGAGACCGCGCCTGGTTCGGCGGCGGAGCGGACCTAACGCCCTACTACCTGTTCGAGGAGGATGCGCGGCACTTTCATCAGACGCTGAAGAGCGCCTGCGATCGAAGCGATCCGGCCTACTACCCACGCTTCAAGGAGACCTGCGACCGGTACTTCTTCATCCGCCACAGGGGCGAGGGGCGCGGCATCGGCGGCATTTTTTTCGAGAACCTCGGTGGGGATCTGCGCCGCGAGCTAGAGCTGGTGCGGGACTGTGGCGCGGCCTTCCTGCCTTCTTATCTCCCTATCGTCGAGCGCCGCCGGGAGCTGCCGTTCGGTCCCGAGCACCGCCGCTGGCAAGCGCTGCGCCGCGGCCGTTACGTGGAGTTCAATCTGATCTACGATCGCGGAACGATGTTCGGGCTCGAAACCAACGGCAGGGTGGAGTCCATTCTGATGTCGATGCCACCCGAGGTGCGCTGGGCCTACGACGTTCAGCCGGCGCCGGGCACCGAAGAGGCCAGATTGGTCGAGGTTTTGAAGAAGCCTGTGCCGTGGGTTTAGTACAGCCCTCCAGAAAGGCTCTGTCGGGTGGGCGCCTCGATGAAGCGTAGGAGGTTGGCAATGGGCGCGTGCGCTGATGCCCGTTTATCCGGGCGTCTATCGCCTCGCGGGTACGCCTGGGAGTTGGCGACCCCATCTGCTTTAGATAACCCGTACCCGTTCCTCCGCGGTCTGCTCAAAGAAGGAGTGCCGGGAGCGCTGCATCTGTGCCCACTCCTCCGGTGTGTAGACCAGGAGGTCCACCGGACCCAGCCCTTGTAGGGCATCTAGAAATGCAAACGGTCGGCGAATAAATGGAAGCGCCGTCGCGGTGACGATGATCAGATCGATATCGCTGTCCTCGTTGGCTGATTCTCGCGCGTAGCTGCCGAATAGGAAGGCCTGTTGAACCCCGCCCAACAATCGCGCGCGAAGCTCAAAGACCAACCTCTCGCGCGTCCATCGCGCCGGTCCCGGCCGGTAGAGGATACTCTCGTGAGGAGCTACCACAGAGCATCTACCTTTTTGAGGATCTCGGTCGCCCAGCCCAGGGCCTCCTGGGCATCGTCTTGGCAAAAAATCTTGTATGGAGCGCCCTCCGGGAGTGCGTCCGGATAGCGAGCAGAGACATAGTAGAGGTCGAGCTTTCGAGCAGCCCGTTCGATCTGCCCATTGAGCTTGAGTGCCTGCGCCAACTTCAACAGGCTGTGCGTGAAGGCCGCCTTCGCGCCTTGCCGCATCGCAAGGGCTTTAAGTGCTTTTTCTGCGGACTGCTGGCAGATAAAGCAGCACTGAGAATGAAATCCCCCAGCAGTCGCACTGGTGGCAAAAGCAAGATCATTCTTGGCTTGGTCCAACCAATCGAGAGCGCGATTCGACTGCATCGGTGTGGAAGCATACTGATTGATCTGGCACCATGCGAGCCATTGACGATCAGGCTGCTTTGATCTCGAGACGCGGTGAGGTTCTGCGCCGCGAGCTTCGGTCCCGAGCACCGCCGCTGGCAGGTGTTGCGCCGCGGCCGTTACGTGGAGTTCAACTTGATCTACGATCGCGGGACGACGTTCGGGCTCGAAACCAACGGCAGGGTGGAGTCGATTCTGATGTCGATGCCACCCAAGGTGCACTGGGCCTACGACGTTCAGCCGGTGCCGGGCAGCTGAAGAGGCCAGGCTGGTCGAGGTTTTATAGACCCAGCTCGCTAAGCCCGGGGTGGGACTTAGGGCGTGCTCCGAGGGGCCAGTGGAACAGTCGGTCCGTTCCGGTGATGCCAACGTCGTTGATGCTGGCTTCGCGACGCCGCATCAGGCCGCTCTGATCAAACTCCCATTGCTCGTTCCCATGTGCCCGGAGCCAACGTCCACTTTCGTCATGGAACTCGTACGCGAAGCGCACGGCGATTCGGTCGCCGGTGAACGCCCAGACTTCCTTGATCAGCCGGTACTCATGTTCGCACTGCCACTTGCGGGCCAAGAACGCGACGATGGCCTCGCGTCCCTGAAAAAACTCCGAGCGGTTCCGCCAATGGCTGTCCGCCGTGTACGCAAGTGCAACGCGGGCAGGGTCACGACTGTTCCAGGCATCTTCGGCCAGGCGTGCCTTCTGGACGGCGGTTTCGAGGGTAAAGGGTGGAACGGGTTGGCGGATCAAGTGATTTCCTCGGGACCTGTGCGCACCGTCGAAGCGGCGGAGACCCCACCCCGCGACGGCGTGCAGATCACGCTACGCTGCGCGGTGCGTGACGACTGGGAAGTCGACGTCGGTCGCGGCCATCTTGTTGACGTAGTTGGTGAGGGTGTTGAGTGCGACGTGCAGGACAATCTCAATCACCTGTGCGTTTGTGTAGCCAGCCGATTTAACGACTTCGACATCCCCCGCCGAGACGAGGCCGCGCTCGGTCACGAGCTTTTTGGCGAAGCGCAGCGCAGCGGCAGCCTTTGCGTCGCTCGAAGAGCTGTCCCTATTGGCCGCGAGCTCGGCGTCGTCGAGCTTTGCGACGTTCTTTCCAACGTAGGTGTGCGCCGACAGGCAGTAGTCGCACTGGTTCAGCTCGGCCACGGCCAACGCGATGCGCGTCCGGGTCTTGGCGTCGAGCTCGCCCTTGGCGAGGGCGCCATGGAGTCCGAGGTAGCCCTCGAGCGCGGCGGGGCTGGTGCCGAGCAAGCGGAACATGTTCGGAGCCGATCCAAGCTGTTTCTTCACGGCCTCAAGCAGAGGTTGCGAGGCAGCAGGTGACGTTTCGATCGAGGAAGGTATGGGGATGCGGGACATGGGTAACTCCTTGGTTCGAGCTGCGGCTGGCTTCATGCTCGCCGTAGTTTCTAACCTATGTATGTCCTCGCCGTGCAATAATCATCGAATTTGACAAGACACTGTTCCCGAAAACGGAATAAAATATGGACCGCTTCGCCGCCATGACTGCCTTCGTGACCGTCGCCGAGCTGCGCGGCTTCGCCTCCGCAGCTCGGTGCCTCCGGCTCTCGCCGCCAGCGATTACTCGCCTGGTGGCCGCACTCGAGGAGCAGTTGTCGATTCGTCTGCTGCAGCGCACAACCCGGTCCGTAACGCTCACGGATGCAGGGGTGCGCTATCTTGAGCGCGCGCGTGGGATCCTCGCTGACGTCGACGAGGCCGAGCGCACTGCGAGGGCCGAGCGCACCGAACCCACTGGCCGCTTGGTTGTTACCGCGCCCAGTGTTTTCGGACGACGCGAAGTGCTCCCCCTCGTGTGTGACTTCCTCATGGGGCACCCTACGGTGACCGGCGAGCTGATGTTGGCTGATCGGATGGTCAACCTTGTCGAGGAGGGTGTTGACATTGCAGTTCGCATCGGCGCGCTCAGAGATTCGAGCCTCCGCGTCCGCACCGTCGGTGCCACCAGACGTGTCGTCGTCGGAAGCCCGACTTACCTCGATAAGAAGAGGAGGCTGTGCTCACCTGATGATCTGAAGGCGCACTCGCTCATTCATTTCACGTCGCTATCTCCGACGCCGGAGTGGCGTTTCTGTCGGGAGGGTGAGGAAATGCGCGTTTCCATCGCGCCGAAGTTCGTCACCAACAGTGCTGACGCTGCCATGGGGTACGCGGAGCGCGGCGGAGGCCTTGCGATGGTGCTCGCTTACCAGGTGAAGGACCTGGTGAAGACCGGAAGACTCGAGATCGTGCTTGCGAAGTACGAACCACCGCCGCTGCCAATCCAACTCGTCTACTCTGGCACCCGGCTTCCCTCCGCAAGCGTCCGAGTCTTCGTCGACATGAGCGTCTCGACACGGAACTGGAACTTCATAGAGCTGTGATTGGGCCTCGCCAGCTTTGATCTCGAGACGCGGTGAGCTTCTGCTAAGGTCGACCGCTTCTTGGCGACCGATGACCTCACCTTAGTGAAGCGGGTTCGAGAAGGGGACCAGCGCGCCTTCCGCCTCCTGGTGGAACGGTACCAGCGCAAGGTCTATGCGATCGCGCTGGGAATGGTAAAGGACAAGCACGAGGCGATGGATGTCTCGCAAGAGGCTTTCATCAAGGTTTACAAGTACCTGCCTCACTTCAAGGGCGACTCCAGCTTCTATACCTGGCTCTACCGGATCACCGTCAACGCTTCGATCGACGTGATCCGGCGCCGAGGCGGGGGGCGGTTGGAGATGGTCGAGTTCGACGAGACCCTTCAGCTCGATTCGCCCGATGCGCACATAGGGGCACTGGGTTCCCGCCTGGGTACCAACCCCCAGAAAAGCGCGCTCCGACGGGAGCTGGCGGAGAAGATTCAGGAGGCCCTAGAGCAGGTCCCGGAGAAGCACCGGGCCATCCTCCTGTTGCGAGAAGTGGAGGGGCTCTCTTACGAAGAGCTGGCCACCACCCTCGAGATTCCCAAGGGGACCGTGATGTCCCGCCTCTTCCATGCGCGGGCCAAGGTTCAGAAATTGCTAAGTGAATATCTAGAGTTAGATGAAGCAAAAAGTGGGGTCGGCACGGAGTGAAGAGCCCGAAAATATCAGCGCGACCGACCCGTCGGTGAACCCATGTCCTCGAATCCTGCCTGCCAGACCTTCCTCCCCATGCTCTCACCGTTCGTCGATGGCGAGCTCTTGCCCGCGCAACGCGTGGAGGTGGAGCGGCACATCGCGGTCTGCCACGACTGTACCGGGCGGGTGGCGGACTTCCGGGCCGAGTCTGGGCTCGTTCGACTGGGCATGGAGATGTTGGCCGACGAGGCCGACTTCTCGCAGTTCGCGCAAGGGGTGATGGCGCGGATCACTCCCTACAAGCTGCCGCTCCTCGACCGCTGGAAGCTTTCTCTCTCCGAGATCTTTGCCCACCAGCGGGCGGCGCTGGCCTACGCACTGGCGGGCGCGGCCTGTGCGCTGCTGGTGGCGGTGCCCTGGTTGATGCGAGACCGCGAGCCGGTGGGCTATGCCAGCCCCCAGATGGCCGTTGAGTCGGTGAACGCGGAACGGGGCGCACGAATTTCGCCGGTGGTGAAGAGGGCCAAGGACGGAAACACGATCATCTGGCTCGTCGATACCCCCGTCCCCGCGGAAGATGCCGGCACCCCGGGCGCTCGTGGCGAAGAGCTGCCCCAAGGGCTCGGAGAAGAGATGGACGAAGAGCTGGAAATGGAGCGCCCAATGGGAAACGGCGAGAAGGCGCTCGATCCCCAGCGGCCCACCGGAGGCGAGCTTTGAAGTTTTGCTATGGACTGATGTTGACCGGGCTTCTTCTGAGCGCCAGTAGCGCGGCGCGAGCCGAGGAGGCGCCGGTCGAGGTGCTGTCCCAGGTGGTTCTGGCCTCCAATCAGGGCGATGCGCTGGAGCCTCCATCGTTGGGTGCGATGAAGGCCCAGTTCGCCGAGGCGGGATTCGTTTTCAGCTCCTATCGCCGGCTGTCGTTCCAGAAGCTGTCCCTTGCCCAGGGTCGGGAGGTCGGCATGGATCTTCCCAACGGCCGTCGGGTCGGGCTGCGGCTGCAGGGACTCAAGGGCGGCACCGCTTCGGTGCAGCTCGAGATTCCGGGCGCGGTCAGTACGGTGGTGAAGCTGGGGCGTGAAGGATCGGTCTTTCAGCACACGGGACCCCACGAGGGGGGGCAGCTTTTTCTGGTGCTCTCTGCGCCGAAGAACGGAAAACTTCCCTGAAGCCGTGATGCAAAACCCGGCCGAAACCCCTCTCGCCGAAGTCGACCAGGCGGTCGCACGGGTGAGGAGCTCCGCGGCGCGCTGGGCTGGGTTATCCCTACCTTCGCGGATTCGAATCCTGGCGCTTCTGAGGAAAGGTTACTGGGAGGTGGCTCCCGAGCTGACGCGGGCCTCCTGCCGGGCGAAAGGGATCCCGGAGGGAAGCCCGGAGGTAGGGCAGGAGTGGTTGAACGATCCCCTCATTGTCCTGCGTCAGCTACGACTCCTACAAGAAAGCCTTGAGGAGCTTCGGCGCAACGGACGGCTGGGGGTTAAACCGTCCGAGCTACACCCGCTGCCCGACGGCCGTTGGGCGCTGCGCGTATTTCCCCGGGGGCTGTTCGATCGGGCCCTCCTTCCACGCCACCAGGCCTGGGTACACTTCAAGGCGGAGGTCACCCCGCAGACGGTCGGGGCGCACCAGGCCACCTTCTACGCCGGTCTTAGAGTGGGCGAGCGGGTATGCGCCGTGCTGGGCGCGGGGAACGTCAACGCGATTTCACCGACCGACTGCCTTACCAAGCTGTTCGTGGAGGGCACCGTTTGCCTGCTCAAGACCCATCCGGTGAACGGCTTCATCGGCCCTTATCTGGAAGCGGCCTTCAAGCCGCTGGTGGAGTTGGGCGCGTTCGCGGTGATTTCGGGCGGTGCGGAGACCGGCGCCTATCTGGCCAACCATCCGGGAATCGACGAGGTCCATGTCACCGGCTCGGACCGGACCTACGACGCACTGGTGTGGGGACCCCCAGGACCCGGGCGCGAGGAGCGTAAGGCCGGTCGGCGCCCCCTGCTGGAGAAGCCGATCTCGTCGGAGTTGGGCAACATCACGCCGGTGATCGTCGTGCCGGGCCCGTACTCGGAAGCGGAGCTGCGGTTCCAGGCGAGGAGCGTGGCGGGGATGGTTGTGAACAATGCGTCGTTCAACTGCAATGCGGCCAAGCTGCTGGTGGTCTCTCGGGACTGGCCACAGCGTTCGCGGTTCCTGGCCTATCTGGAGTCAGCGCTCGCCGACGCTCCCACCCGGCGAGCCTACTACCCAGGCGCGGAGGAACGGTTCGCCCGCTTCACCCAAGGACGTGCCGAGCTCCGACTGGTGGGGAAAGCAGGTCCCGGGACTCTTCCCTGGGCGCTGATCGAGAACGTCGATCCCGAATCGGTCGATGAGCTCGCCTTCCGCGAGGAGCCCTGGTGCGCGGTGCTGTCCGAGACCCGCCTTCCACAGAATGAGCCCCGCTCGTTTCTGCGCAGCGCCATCGATTTCGTGAATGAGCGGGTCTGGGGAACCCTCTGCGCCACGGTGATCGCCCATCCCGCTTCATGGCAGGGCGCCTCCGGAAGCCGAGCTTGGTCGGAAGCGCTGTCCGCGCTGCGGTATGGGACAGTGGCGGTCAACAGCTGGGCGGCGGCGGTCTTCGCGCTGGGCTCGACCCCATGGGGCGCCTACCCGGGAGCCGACCCTTCCGATATCCAGAGCGGGTCAGGCTGGGTGCACAACACCCGGATGTTCGAGGGGATCGAGAAGGTGGTTCTTCAGGCGCCGCTCCGGACCTTTCCAGCCCCTCCCTGGTTCCCTGGCCATCGCGGGCTCGGTGCCCTGGGCCGCCGGCTCGCTGACTTTGAGCGCGCGCCCAGCTGGTTCAAGCTCCCCGGGATCGCCACCGCCGCCCTGCAGCGTTAGGCCGTATGTCGAACAGCCGAGCTCCAGCGAGCTTCGAGACGGGCTTCGACAGGCTTCGACAGAAGCTTCGCAAACCGCCATCGGGTAAGCAGCTTCAAGGGTACTTCCCGGATTCACGAGGTGTTTCTTGAGCGAGCCTGCTATGGCGCTGAGGCCGCAGATGACGGCGTCTGTGGATGATGCCAACAAGCTGGACGGCGACCCCTTTCAACGGGTCGGCTACGCGGTGATTGGGCTGGGGCTCCTGGCACAGAGTTCGGTTTTGCCCGCCTTCGCGCGGGCGGCGGGCAACAGCCGGCTGGTTGCGCTGGTCTCCGATAACGAAATGAGACGGAAGGAGCTGGTGGAGCAGTATCGGATCCCGCACGGGTACAACTTCGACCAGCTGGATGCGTGTCTGGAACAGCCCGAGGTCCAGGCCGTGTACCTCGCGCTCTCTAGCGGCCACTATCTCGACTACGCTGTGCGCGCGGCCCGTGCGGGACTCCACGTCCTGTGTGGGAAACCTTTCGTCCCGCACCTTCCCAAGTGCAGGCGACTGGTGTCGGCCTGCGAAGAGCATCACGTGCAGCTGATGGTCGGCTACCGAACCCACTTCGAGCCGGCAATCCGCCGGGCGGCGGAGTGGGTCTGGTCCGGTGGGCTCGGCTCACCACGCCACTTAAATGCAACCTTCAGCGATCGCCTGTGCGCCGCGCAGGTGCGTCCGCTCCATTCGGAACAGGACGAGGGACCGCTCTGGAACATCGGGGTTCTTCCGGTCCATGCGGCGCGAACGCTCTTTGGAGCCGAGCCGACGGAGGTGTTCGCATTCGCGGTCCCGAGCAGGGATGCTCGTTTTGGGACGTCGGAAGCGGCGGTGGCCGCGATCATGAGATTTGGCCCCGAACAACTGGCCTCGTTCTATTGTGGCTTCGATTCCGCGGCTACCCACGGGATCCGGATGGTGGGAACTTCGGGCGAGCTGACTCTGAAGAACCCCTACGATCTGGAGGCGCCCCGCACTCTGGTGGCGAATGGTAATGGCGCACCGGAAGAGCGGTGCTTCGAGCCCGGGGACTCCTTTGCCGCCGAGCTGCAGTACTTCTCCGACTGCGTCCTGGAAAACCGCGTGCCGGAAGCTTCGGGCATCGATGCTCTGGCCGACGTGCGAGTGATCGAGTCGCTGCGTGCCTCGATCGATCTGGGTAGGCCTGTGGCGCTGGAACCGCTCGCCGCGCCGGAAGTGCCGACTGCGCCGGGGGGTTCCCGCCTCCTGACAGCGGAACCGCCACCTCCCGCTTAGCGCTGGACTAACGTTCCTGGGGCCTCGTAAGAGGTGGCTCCATGCGCCCTTGCGACCCGCCTCCGACGTACTTGCCGCGAGCCCTTCTCCGCCGCCGTTTCGCGGCACTCTGGTTCCTGGGTGCGCTGCTTGCGCTCACGCAGGGCTGCTCCGGCAAGAAGCTGGGGGACAGTTGCGACCTCTCCGATGACGGGGCCTGTGGCGATGAGATGGAGTGCCTGCAGGGCGCGGATTTCTCCACCCCGGTCTGTACGGCAGAGTGCACCTCGGACAAATCCTGCAAGGACGGCGGTCACTGCGTGGAGCTGTCCACCGGCTCCTTCTGCCTTCCGGAGTGCAAGGAGGACAAGGACTGTAACGACAGCTCGCTTTGCACGGCACCGACGCTTAGCACTGCGTCCTTCAAGGTCTGCCTCTCCGAGAGCAGGGCGATCGCCGCCCCGAGCATCACCTGTCCGGCTCCCACCTTGGTCACGGGCGGAGTGGCAGGACCTCCGGCCGAGCCGACCGAATGCCGGCGCACGCCTCAGACCAGCACGCTGGGCGCGGGCCGCGCGACGATCCTGGGCGTTTTCGGCCCCAGTCAGACGGCCGAATTCGACGTTCCGGCCAACACCGATGCCATGAGCCTGGTCATTCAACAGGTCTCCGGAGCCGCCGAGCTGACCTACCAGGGCTCGCCGGTTCCCAACTATATCTTGCCGATGTCCTTGATCGATCCCACCGGCGCGACGATCTACGACCTGTCCGCCGACACCGCGGACGATCTCACCCAAGAGCCGATCGCCTTCAACAGCTTTGCCCCCAACACGGTGGTGATCGGTTTACCCAACACCAGCGCGGCGCTCACCAGCGTGGACAAGGCCAACGGGCTCGAGGCAGGGAAGTGGAGGCTGATGATCTACGATCTGGCCACCGATTGCCCGAACGACTCCTCCTGTGTGAACAGCTCAGGCGCCGGGCCCAGCACCTTCAATGTGACGCTGATCACGCAACCCACGGCTCCGAAGCCCGGAGCGCTCGACCTAGGCGTCTACTTCGCGACCCAGGAAACGATTACCGCCGCCACCGCGGTGGCCAATCCCAGTATCGCGCGGATGCTCTCGACCTGGGGCTCCTACTACGCGTCCGCCGGCATCTGCCTGCGCACGGTCACCTTCTACGATCTGCCCGCCTGGGCGAAGACCAAGTACGCCTCTAACATCAATGTCGACGAGTCGGGCGCCTGCTCCGACCTGAACCAAATGTTCACCCTCTCTCAACCAGGGAACACCCTGAATATCTTCCTGGTCGATGCGCTCAAATCGGAGGGGAACGGCGAGCAGGTGGTCGCCGGAATCGACGGCACCATCCCCGGTCCCAGCAGCATCGCGGGGACACCCCAGAGTGGAGCGGCGGTGACGATGGCCAATCTGTTTCAGGGTCAGTGCAGCGGCGCACCAAACTTGCGGACCTGTGGCGCCGACGAGGTGGCCTATATCGCCGCACACGAGGCGGGCCACTGGCTCGGACTGTACCACACCTCGGAGAGCATCGGCACCGTGTTCGATCCGCTGGTGGACTCGTCGGCTTGTCGGTGCGCATCCTGCGTGAGTGCCAGCCGCGCGCTTGAGTGCGTCTCCGCCAACTCGGCCGACTCTCCCACGGTGATCACCGCCGCGGACTGCAACAAGTCGACGGTGCTCTGTGGCGGGGCGGACAATCTGATGTTCTGGCTGCTCGACGACGCGGTTTCGACGGGCAAATTGACCGATGAGCAGGGCAAGGTGATGCGGAGCAACCCGGCCGTTCAGGTCCAGTAGGAACCTCTTCTAATCAGCTGGGCGACAATGGAGATGCGGATGTCATTCGGACGCAAGTGGGCACTGGGGATGGTCTTGGCGGGTGGCCTGGCTGGGGCGGTAGAGCCTTCGGAGGTGGAGGCGAAGGTCAACGCCTACCTGGGAAGCATCGATACGCCGATCACCCAGGCCCAATGGAAGGCGCTGGGGCCCGAAGCGGGGCCGTTGCTGCGGCAGATCGCCACCTCGAACGAGAG
>JBGTHI010000169.1:0-2038 GCA_041746295.1 Myxococcaceae bacterium | reverse complement strand
ACGGCTCCGCTGCCGAGCGGCGGCAGCAGCTCCACTTGGAGCGGGCGCGACTCGGGGGCCAGCGGCCGGCCTGGAGGGAATGGCTCGGGGTGGTCCACCACGGTGCCTGGAGACGCGCCGGCGACGGCGGCGATCAGATGTTCTTGAGGTCTTTACCAGGCTTGAAACGGACGGTCTTGCCGGGCGTGATGGTGACTTCGATCCCGGTCTTGGGGTTGCGGCCGACGCCCTTCTTGCGATCGCGCACCTGGAATACGCCGAAACCGCGTAGCTCGATCCGCTTGCCGGCGCACAGGGCCATCTTCATCGCTTCGATGATGGTGTCCACGGCCAGGGCGGCCTTGCCGCGAGACACTTCCGATAGGTCAGCGACACGGTTGACGATGTCCGACTTGATCATTCCGACTCCAGGGAAAGTGCGAGTGTAGCGACCCGGCTATAAGGTGTCAACGCCGTAACTCTCAGGCTTTCTTCAGCTTGCTGCGCATTATGCACATCTCGAAGGCGATCGCGGCCTTGGCCGCCAGCCGCTGCAGAGGCTCGAGATCCACCCCGGATAGGGTGGCGGCGCCCCGATCCAGATAGATGACCGTGACCAACCTTTCCTTGATGCGGACCGGCAGCAGCAGGCAGTCGCCGGGGAGGTCTCCGCCCCAGGTGTCCGACAAGCGGCGGTGCAGTGGAAACGGCGCCAGTGGCCCGCGAACGAAGGGAGCCCCCTGGTTGAGCCCGACGAACAACGAAGGCTCGTCGAAACGCCCTACGAAACGGCGCAAGGCCTCCCGATCCAACTCGCCGCAGCCCATCCAGCCTCTGAGCTCGCCGCGCACCACCCGCAGCAGGGCCACACGCCGGTAGTGGCCGCACAGGAACCCGAGCAGGGCGCTGCCGACGTCTTCGGGATCGGCGGGATTCAACAACTGCGCTTGGACATCCTCGATCGACCGGGTGGGGATGGCGCCGCTCAATTTCCGCAGCTCGTCGGGCTCCACCGGAATCGAGTACGACGGGGTGGGGGCAGGAGCTGGTTCGACCACGGCGACCGGTTGTGCAGCGGCCGCGGTAGCCGGTTCGGGCGGAGCGGCTGCGGGCTCGGCGGGAGGAGCTTCCGCCAGAATGACGCTGGCGACGGCGACCGTAGCTACTTCTGGAACCGGCACCGTGGCCATGCGCTCCCACAGGTACCTCGACCGGTTCAGGCGTTCCAGCAGATGCACGAATCTTGGCGGGCACTCCTCGCCGTAGAAGCGCTCGAGGCCCTCGTAGATCCGCGCCTCGTTGGCTAGGAAGACCTTGACCCGCCGGCCGGTGACGAAACCCAGCTCGTCTTGGAGCTGGAGATTGTGAATGTCGAGCATGGCGATCCAAACCTGATTCCCGGTGAGCCGGAACGGAATCGCCTGGCAGCGCTTGGCGACGCGGCCGCTCAGTAGTTTGAGGGCTTCGGGCTGCGCCTGCCGCAGCTCGTCGACGCCCACCGCGGGCACCGCGTTGATCTCGCTCAATGCCTTGAGCAGTAGATCCTCTGGCAGCGCGTCCATCTCCAGCAGACAGGTGCCGAGCCGACCGCCGAGCACCTTGTGCGTTTGGAGGGCGCGCTGCAACTGGTCGCCGGTGATCCAGCCGCGCTCGATGAGGTATTCGCCCAAACGCTTGTTGCGACCAGCACTCGCCATTGTTCTAAGTTCTTTTCTTGCCGAAGGTTAGTGAGAAGATCGCGAGTATAGGACGGCTGGTTCCAGGTTGTAAAGCGCCGGCGCCGGCTGTATTGTGCGACGGTGAGGATGCGCGCGTTTTACTCGTTCTCGGTGATCGCGATGTCGGCTTCGATCGCGATGGCGGCGCCCGCCGGAGTCGAGGCGCCGAGCGGGCCGGCGCGCTTTGCTGCAGCCAAGCTCTTGGCCTTGGAGGGGAGCTTCCCCGAGGCGATCGCGGCTTTCGAGAGTGCCATCGCCGCCGGTCCCGACGATGCCTATCTGCACCTGGAGTTGGCGTCTGTGCTCGCGCGCATGGGGTCGTACTCGCGCGGCGCGGCGAG
>JBGTHI010000168.1:0-2545 GCA_041746295.1 Myxococcaceae bacterium | reverse complement strand
CCTCCGGTGGGTGCGGGGCTCCGTAGTCCGTTGGCTGGCAGGGCTGGAGCTGGGCTGGTCCCACCGCACCTACTCACAGCTTCGCCATTTCGATGTCAGCGGGCTGGCTGCTCCGCGTGACTATCAGTTGCCGCTCAGGGCATTCGGCGCCGACAACTTCCTCCTGGCGCCATTGGTGGGCCTGGAATGGGCCTTCTCCACTCAGCAACATTCGCTCGAGCCGATCGACGTTGACCCGCAGTGAATGCACGTCGATCCACGTGGTCAGCACCGAAAGGACGCGGAGATCAGAGCGGTCCGTCCCCTCAATCGATGTGGCAACGAGCGTGTCCTCGATGTTCGGCATGGGAGCGGGCGAAGCCGCGAACTGCATCCCGATGCCAACCATCGCCCCGGTTAGCGTGTCCCGGTCGAAGGAACCTGGTTTGATCTGACGCTCTGAACCCATGTTCCCCTCCCTGTCGACCGGGAATAAGCCATCGTCAGGAGAAGTGACGGCCGATCCATTCACGGATGGTGCGGCGGGCCTCTTCCAGAGAGAGCCGCGGCGCCCAGAACATTCGGGCGATCGCCGCGTAAGCCTCTCGGAGTTCTTTCTCGTTCGGCGCCGGCTCACCGAAGGCTGGATGGTCCGCCGGAGGTACTCGTTTAAGCCTCAGAGACGACTGGATCTCCTTGACCGTGTCTTGCAGGGACTGTTCGAGCAGAGGCAAGGTTGCCTCTGCTTGGATGATCCGTGCGGCGTCCTCGTAGTGACGGATGTACTCGTCTGGCGCCAAGTTCTTGTCGAACCGCACCGCAATCGCGTCCAGCTTCTCGATCAAGGTGATTCGAGGATGCACACACCGCACCGCCTTGGCACGGTTGTCCGTGTAGTTCCCCAATTGACTGACCTCATCGAGGTACTCATGCACGAACGACGTCACGGTGCGGTCCACAGATGGCGTCACCAGTGCCCTACCCACTTCGAGTTTTACGAATGGGCTATTCGGCGCCAGCACCGTCTCCAAAAATTGGCCCGGATAGGCAACCCTGTAGTCGGCACCGCGCCCGTCCGGATCGACGGCGATTGTCGTCACCTTCGCGTCTGCAACCTTCAGGTGCGCTTCCAACTTCTGGAAGTACCGAACGCGCGCCGCGACCTGGGTTCTCGTGGGCTTCTTGGGCCATGCGGTTGACTCCACGCCCGCGGCGACGCTGTCTATTCGGAGATCGAGGTCCTCTGAGAAACGGTAGATCAGCGAGAACCCCTTCGACAGCGAGGTGCCGCCCTTGAACCAAACCCGAAGGTCGGAGCCCTGGTGAAGCGCCCATAGGGAATGGGTGACCCAGTAGTCCTTCTCGACCAGGCCAACCGCGAGATTCCGTCGCGCCGCGACAAGCCGGAGGAGCTGCGGGAAGTCGTGGTCCTCGTGCGGGAACATCAGTGCGCGCAGCTCTCCACGGCGGCCTTCACCAAGCGCTGCGTCATCTGCGTGCCGTAGTTTTCGGCTGCATCGACCAAGTCCTCCCGACGGAGGCGTCGCTCTCGTAGGGCTCTCTCCAGGCCTTCGCGGAGCGTCTGGATGGAAACGCCCACCTTCTCGTGATTCTCCAGCAAGTCGACCGCATACCATTCTGCGGTGGGGTGTTTCGGGAACTTCACCCGGCTAAGGAGATAGGTCCGACCTCCGAACTTGAAAGTTCCGGAGCGCTTGGTGTTGTACACGAGCGGTGCAGCGAACATCGCCGTCGAACCGAGGCCCAGCGCGTTCCACTTTTCTGGGCCGGTGAACACGAATGGAGTGCCCTCAAGAAAGCCCCGCATCAGCTCCTCATCCCTCGGGGGTGCCTTCCCAAATTTGCTGGTTTCAGGATGCACGAAGAGGCCCTTACCCAGTTGCACGAGAACGCCCTCCTCCACCAGCCTCTTCGCCAGACGGGAAGGGTTCGCAGTCCTCCGCGCGAAGTCCTTCGTGCGGTAGACCCGCCCCCTTTTAAGCTCAGGTTGGAGTGCCATGGATTAACCCCGTGTACTTTAGTTTCCGAAAGTAACATACCCGCAGGCGACTTGATAGCTTGGCAGAACCACTTTCGATATGGCATCTAAGTCGCTGATTCTAATGGCCTTTAAGTCAGCTCCAGAGTCCCTCCGCCTGGGGCGCCATCAACCCAACAGAACAGCCTCCACGCGGAGGCTGGTCAGACCATCTCCTCGAAGTGGCGAAGCGCCTCTCGGTCGTACTCAATAGTGGGTTCCTCAGGGGGCTCCACGAACCCCAGGGGCGCCTCGCCACGGGCGTAGCCGATGGCACGGTAGGTCGGGAGCCGCTTCTCGAACATCCGCAGCAGCATCGGTACCTCGCGGTCTACATAGTCGTAGATTCGGACCTCGGTCTTGCTGGGGTGGCGCCGGTGGAGACGCTGTTAGCTCCCAGGATCTGTCGCTGAGTTTTGACCAAGATCTACCGGAGGGAAGTGGGAGGGGTTGACCGGATTGAGGCACCTGGCGGAGGAAAGTGGGGAGACGGTGGAGACAGGAAAGCCCGCGGGTCGGAAGACCCCG
>JBGTHI010000167.1:0-4921 GCA_041746295.1 Myxococcaceae bacterium | reverse complement strand
AACGGCAGACCGGTCCTCGCTGGGTAGCCAAGTGGCGCGATGGCGTAGGACAGCACAAGCGGGTCCTGGGGAAGGCATGGACCGGCAAGGGCCGTCCGGCCGACGGGTACTTCACCAAGCGCCTCGCTCAGCAGGCCCTCGACGAAATTCTTGCCGACGCGCGGCGCGGTCAGCTGGTCGGCCCGACCTCGACTGGCGTCCCGTTTCGAGACGCCGCGGAGCACTGGCTCCAGCACGGGACGCACGAACGCGGCTTGAAGCCTTCCACGCTCGTGGACTACCGCTCTACGGTCAGCGCGTACTTGCTGCCAACGTTCGGCGACCTGCCACTTGAAGCGGTCACAGAAGGTGCCATCGACCGATGGCGCCGAGAACTGCTGGCTGAGAAGCGCCTTTCCCCGAGAACCGTCAACAAGGCCCTCACGGTGCTTCACGGAATCATGGAGCGCGCGCGGCGGGTTTGGAAACTTCCCGTGAACCCCGCCGCGGATGTCGAGCGGGCACGGCAGCAGTACAGCGGGGACTTCGACTTCTTCTCGACGGACGAGGTCATGGACCTCGTCCGTGCCGCCGCGTCCACCCAGGATGGAGCCATGTACCTCACCGCGTCATTTGCTGGGCTTCGCCGCGGAGAACTCGTTGCGCTGCGCTGGCGAGACGTGGACTTTCGGGCGGAAGCGATTCGAGTACGCGGGAGCTTCTCGCACGGCCACGTGGTCAGCCCCAAGAGCGGCAAAGTACGAACCGTGCCAATGGTGCCCGCGGTTGCAGAGGTGCTGGCCGGACTGCGCGACCGAGTGCGATTCACCCAGG
The DNA here is from genome assembly GCA_041746295.1 of Myxococcaceae bacterium. Classification (GTDB taxonomy): domain Bacteria; phylum Myxococcota; class Myxococcia; order Myxococcales; family Myxococcaceae; genus JBGTHI01. The sequence goes on along the minus strand of JBGTHI010000167.1, from coordinate 4,108 downwards.
ACGATGACCTCGTCTTCCCAAACGCATCCGGGGCCCACATTGACGCCTCTGCCCTTCGCAGACGCTACTTGCGCGCTCTCAAGCGGGCCTCGCTCCGATCGCTGCGATTCCACGATCTGAGGCATACCTTTGGTTCGCTGGCAATCAACCGTGCGAGCATCGTCCAGGTGCAGGCGTGGATGGGACACGCCGATATCGACACCACTATGCGCTATCTCCACCACAAGAGCCAAGCGGGCGAAGCGAAGCTATTGGCAGGCGCCTTTCAGCCGTCGTAAGCCCTGAGTTGTAGCTCAGGCGGAATGGTCTGCGCTGCGCCGTCGCCCTTAGCTCTGCTCGCCTTCGTTATCGGCGGGAGCAACCATGCCTGGCTCATAGTTGTCTAGCTCATTTGGTGGCGTCGGCTCAGCTAGACGCTCTTCGGTGCTGGGCGCAGAGAGGCGCTTAACCATCTCAACCACTGCCTCCTTGCCCGACGGTCGACGTCGATGCTCGGCCTGAAAGGCATCTGCGAACTCGGCCGCGGCATCGCGGGCGGGATCCACGAAGTCCGCTAACTCGTCCTTGGTCTCGAGTCCTCCGCGCTGGGCCGCGTCAGCAACTTCGGACGCCTCGTCAAGCCGAAGTCTGATCCCCGTCCGGTCCAGCACGGCCACGGTCACAGAAAGGGCGGTCAGGTCGTCGCCAACCTCCTGGCTCAAGATCCCGTCTCGGACATCCCCAGCGACTTCCTGGAGTTCGGCTAGCAGAAGATCCGCCGCGTTGAGTTGCTCGGCGAGCGCCGCCTGAAGTCCCCTCACAAGTCCATAGCGAGGGTCTTTGTTTGCCTCGTCAGGGACGTAGGACTCGTCGTGGCTGTGCTCCCCGTACACGTGCTGCGCGAGTGTCTTGATCTGGATCTCGAACGGAACCACGAACACGTCAGCCTCTATCCGGACGGAGACCGAGCCGTCAACATGTAAGGCCCGGTACCCGCCTTCGCGCGGATCCTCGTTGATGTCCTCCAGGTCATAGTCGTCGAAGTTGCCTAGCGAATAGTCCCCTTCCTCCGCCCCCTCGGCACCCTCTCGCAGTGACTCCACCGCCTCCTTGACGGCTGCGACATCGTTCAAGGAGAGAACCAGAATGCGGACACCGAGCAAGTCGTGGACTGGGAACCGGTCTCGTCCGTCCTTCTTGTGGCAGCGTTCCATCAGAGCCGATGGATCCGTCACCCCATGGCGTTCGGCCTTGGCCAGAATGCGCGGTGCCTCCTTGATCCGCGCTTCGGCAATGTCTTCAGCCGAGAATTCGTAGGTGTCCCCCCAGGCAGCCAGAAAACGAGCAACTCGCTCCATGATTTGTGCGATGGCCAGACCGAGCAGTTCATCGTTATCGATGAGCCATGTTCTGACTTCTTCCTCTGTCATCAGCGCTGCGAGTGCCTAGAGGTCCAACCGCTCGACAAGGGCTCCGGCCACTTGGTCTCGCGTTTGCCTGGTGTTTGAGACCGTGACGCCTCCACTCTTGGTCGTCTGCAACACGCCGAGATCAGCCCATAGCGGATTCTCGCGGTCGAAGAAGTCCCCTTCCCAACCGTTGTCATGGTTGTACGTCTCGCCCGGCGCGAGGGGCTTCAGCCGAGGCCTCCATGCCTTGGCGGCCGCCTCCTCGCCCTCGCTCGCAACGTCTACCAAGAAGCGGCGCATTAGTTCGGCGTAGCCGTACATCAACACGGCCTGAGCTGCCATTGACTGCCGGCGAGACTGTCTCCGCTCCGTGACGTCCAGGTGTCCTAGCTCACTGCGTACGTCCGCCAGCATTTCCCAGAAGCTCGCCAATCGAGGGGCAACCTCCGCAATTTCGTCCTGAGTCAGCGCCTCGTCCTCGACGATGCTCTTCATCACCTCACGGAGGGTTGACAGCGTGATCACCTGTGGGTTCGAAGCCGCTAGGCGGTCGGTCACCCGGTTGACGTTTCCGCCAAGGCTCGGAGCCTGCTCAATGACTTGCTTCGCGAGTACCGAGAGCGGGTCCTGTTCGGTCAGGTCGAAGCTCTTGGAGCGTTCGACCTGCAGCGGAAGGGTGTTCTTCTGGTAGAAGTATTCCGCTTCGTCTTGCCGAGACATGAAGTAGATGTCCACTGTGAACTGACGTTCGGGGTCGAAGTCCGGGTAGTCCTGTTGCGCTTCGTTCCAGACGCGAAAGGCCTTCAAGATGCCTTGGTGGCGATGATGGCCGTCGGGTAGGTATATGCGTCCGCGGTAGAGATAGATCTGCTCGTCGTCCTGGGTGGTGTGGACAGCCGCCTCAAACCCTCCCGATCGGAGATTCCACACGAGCGGGGACAGGCGAAGGCCGGTTTCCCCGGCCAGGAGTCGCTCGGCGATCGCATCCGACTTGTCCGGGTAGAACTGGTAGAGGCTAGTGTCGGGGTAGCCCTCGTCTAGGCACAGTTCCACGGCTGCATCTTTCTCCCGCCCAGGTTTGATCCCGCGCTGGACGACTTGGTCAGTCCATATGAGGCGGTTCTCTGCGGCGGTAACGATGTCGCGCACCGATAGCGCCGCCGTGGCATGTAGATCGTCTGGGTTCTCGAGCCACTTTGGGGAGGGCACCTGAAAGCGCCCCTTGTAGAGGCCACCCCCCCGACGCTTCAAAGGCTCTCGCAACAACTCGGGAACCTGATCGAAGACTGACTCCGGCACCATGTCAACCAGCCTACGTGTTCAGCGGCCCCCATTCGCCTTCAGCCGCAGGATGGACAGGCGGGCCGCTTCCGTGTGAAGCCTGGGGTGGTACTGGTTCAGTCGCCGCGCCCAGGTTCGTAGCAACGGAGGAGCTTAAACGACGAAAAGTTTCACTTCGACTTCGCGCGGCACGGCAAGCGCTTGTAGAGGCGCTCACGCAAGTCCGGGGCACGTCGGATGTGCTCGATGACCAGGGCCTCCCGCTCCTCGGGAAAGAACCCAACCGGGAGCCCCAGATGCTCTCGCACGCTCTGAATGATCGCGATCGAGATCGCCTTGCTGTCGGCCCCCCGCAGGGCCCGCGACAGGTGCGATTGGCTCTTCCCGATCCCTTTCGCCAGGGCGTTCACGGTGAGGTTGCGTTCCTTGAGCAGCCCGGGTAGTGCCTGGGCGAACGGCTGATCGGTCTGTTTGCGGCGTGTGGGCAAGCGCCCACACGCTCTCACAGGCACGCCGCGCTGGCTAACTCAGGACTACCAGGGACCTCGCTAGCTGCGGACGGAGTGGGCCCTAGAACCTATGACCTCTAGGTCATAGTAGCATCGAGGCCCCAGCCGCTGCTGGCGATCTTCCGTCCGAGATCGCGGAGAACATGAGATCCCATGAGAGACCATGACAACCCCGAACCCCCCCAAAGCGGGTCCTCTTCTGCAACGGGAGCACTGCTCTCGCTTAAGCAGGTAACCGAGCGCCTGAATATTTCCGACAGCGGGGTGTACCGGCTCATCGAGTCCGGTGAGCTCCGGCGGCTCAAAATAGGCGGTCGCACGCTGTTCGAACCGGCTGAGGTCGCCCGTTACATCGCCGCGTGCCGGGTCGCCACCCACCTTGAACCGAGCTCCACTCGCCCGGGTGCGGGGCGCCCGGCGGTCGTTCTGCTTTCGGGCGGACTTGATTCGGCAACTGTTTTGGCGATTGCCAAGAGCAGCGGTTTCTCGCCCTATGCCATCTCGTTTCGTTACGGCCAGCGTCACGCCATCGAACTGGACGCGGCCCGGAAGGTAGCTGCATCCGTTGGAGTTGTTGAGCACGTTGAAGCCGAGATTGACCTTCGGCTCTTTGGCGGCTCCGCACTCACCTCTGATGTGGATGTGCCAAAGCACGACCTCGCGGAGGAGATAGACACCGACGGCATTCCGGTCACTTACGTCCCGGCCCGGAACACCGTATTCCTCTCCTTCGCCCTGGCCTGGGCAGAGGTTCTTGGCGCCGACGATGTGTTCATTGGCGTCAACGCTTTGGACTACTCCGGCTACCCCGACTGCCGTCCCGAGTACATCGCGGCATACGAGCAGATGGCCAATCTCGCCACAAAGCGGGGAGTCGAGGGGCAGCGACTACGAATTCATACGCCACTGATCGACCTCACAAAGGCCGAA
>JBGTHI010000166.1:0-5827 GCA_041746295.1 Myxococcaceae bacterium | reverse complement strand
CTGGTCCTGGGCTTGGGTTGGTCGGCCTGGAGGGCTGCTCGCCGCTCGCCGACCACCCGCGTGGAGCAGGCCGACAGGCCTACTGTTTCATTCCCTATACCCCAGTCGTCAGCTCAGCCCGAACGGGATGCCGGCGCGCCGGAGCCGATCCGCTCGAGCGCAGTGGCACCGGAGACAGAAGTGCCGCAGCCACGACCCGCTCCACAGCTTCGCGCAGCGGCGCCGGAGCCTACGGTCGAGAGGGGCACCTTGCGCGTGAAGATCAAGCCCTGGGGCACGGTCTATTTGAATGGTCGCCTGTTGGGCGAAGCGAGCCCCGAGCTTCGCAGTGATGTGCCGGTGGGATCGCACCGGCTCACGGTGAAGCATCAAGACACATGGAAGCGCGATGTAACGGTTCGCGTGCGCCCGGGCGTAGAGGCGATTCGAGAGTGGACCGTACCCTCTTCGGAGCTGCGCTAGCGCGGCTGAGCCGATGGAGGTATTTGTCGCACTTTTACTTCATTCATGTCGCACGCACGAGACACTTCCATTGAATATCGACTCCTCGTAGTCTTCTATTGAATGGAATCGTTCACCCCTGCGGAGCTGCTGAGCATCGAACGGGAGTTCCCGCGCGGGCTCCTCGTGAAGCAGATCCTCGAGCTCTTCCGCCCCAAGGGCGTGCGCCTCTCCGAGGCCACCTTCCGCAAGTACGTGCAGGCGGGATTGCTGCCGCGCTGCCGCCGAGTCGGACGGAAGGGAAAGCATCGCGGAAGTCAAGGGCTCTATCCGGTCGAGTCGGTCCGGCTGATCAACTCGATCAAGAAGATGATGGCCGCGGGCCATACACTCGAGGACATCAAAGGCTCGTTCGTCTTTTTCAAGAACCACATTGACCAGGTGGAGCAGGGGCTGGCAGACATCCTCGACGGATTTGAGTCCGAGCTGATCGGGCGAGGGCCCGGTGCCGCAAGTAAGTCCTCTGGCCGCGGCATGGGACTCAAGCAGCGCCGCGAGCTGGTGCAGCGAATCGAGGGGCTCCGCGGGCAGGGGCAGCAGCTCCTTCGCGACATTTCCATGCTGGGCAGTGCGGTGACCGCTCGCCGGGAGTCCGGGAACGATCGGCGGGATGGCAAACAACCAACCGGTAGCTTCGAATGGAGAGCAATATGAGCGAGATGAACGAGAACCTGCCCCTCTTGAACGAGCAACTGGAGACGATGCCGGAGGTCTCAGAGGTCAGCGAGGTCTCGGAGGCACGGCAGCGGTCCAAAACGATGTCCCGTAAGGAGATGGCGCGCGACCTGCGCCGCCGCCGGAACTCGGGCGAGATCGATCCGGAGGAGGGTGAGCTTCTCCGGACCGTGGAGCAGAACCGCCCGCGCGTCCGCGCCGACTGCGTCAATGGTCCGCGCCCCTGCATGTTCGTGTCTTGTAAACACAACCTCTACTTAGACGTAAATCCGGACACCGGCTCGATCAAGCTGAACTTCCCGGACAAGGAGATCTGGGAGCTCGAGTACACCTGCGCGCTCGACGTAGCGGAGAAGGGCGGCATCACCCTGGAGGAGGTCGGGGAGATCATGAACCTGACCCGCGAGCGCATCCGTCAGGTGGAGACCCGCGGTTTGATGAAGCTGCGCGAGGCCACCGAGGCGGAGCTGTCGCCCGACTCGCCCCGCGATTGATTGCCCATGCTCGCTCTCCTCAGCGTCTCGGATAAGCGCGGCCTTGTCCCCCTGGCTCAGGAGCTGGTCCGCGCGGGCTTCACGCTCCTGTCGACCGGCGGTACGATGAAGGCGCTCGCAGACGCGGGCGTGCCTGTCCGCAAGGTCTCGGAGCACACCCGCAGTCCGGAGATCCTGGGGGGCAGGGTGAAGACCCTGCATCCGCGCATTCACGGGGGGCTCCTCGGCCGTCCCGATCTCGCCTCCGACAGAGCGGAGATGGCCGAAAACGGGATCGAGCCGATCTCCTTGGTGGTGGTGAACCTCTACCCCTTCCGCGAAACGGTGGCGCGTGGCGCAACTGACGCGGAGGCGATAGAGCAGATCGACATCGGTGGGCCGGCGATGATCCGCGCCTCGGCCAAGAACTCCGCCCACGTCACGGTGGTGGTGGACCCTTCGGACTACGGGACCATCTTGGAAGAGCTGAGCGACCCGGGGGGCAAGGGGGTCAGCGCCGCGACGCGCCGGCGCCTGATGCGCAAGGCGTTCGCCCATACCGCCGCCTACGATGCGGCGATCTCCGAGTACCTCGAGAAGCAGGCCACTTCGGAGCAGGGGGAGGGGCCGGCGGACCCGTTCCCTCAGCGGCTTAGCCTGTCATTCGAGAAGGCCCAGGGACTGCGGTACGGTGAGAATCCGCATCAGGCGGGCGCCTTCTACCGCGCGGTAGGCGGAGGATCTGAGCTCTCCGTCGCCTCGGCCAAGGTGCTTCAGGGCAAAGAGCTCTCCTACAACAATCTGCTCGATCTCGACGCGGCGCTGCGGCTGATCCTTGAGTTCCCCGAGACGGCCGCGGCGATCATCAAGCACAACAGCCCCTGCGGTGTGGCCCTGGGTGGCACGCTGGAGAGCGCCTATCGAGCTGCTCGCGCGGTGGATGAGACCTCTGCCTTTGGAGGGGTGGTCGCCCTCAATCGCGGCGTGGACGCCGAAACCGCCAAGGCGCTGGCCGAGACCTTTCTGGAGGCGGTGATCGCGCCCACCTACTCGCCAGAGGCCCGCGAGTTGCTCACCGGGAAGAGGAACCTCCGGCTTCTGGAAGCGGGGGAGGTGATGGCGCGAGCAACGGGCCTCTCACCCCAGCGCGAGCTGCGGAGCGTGACCGGCGGGCTCCTGGTTCAGGATCTGGATGCGCGCGAGCCGGAAGCCGAATGGAAGGTGGTGACCCAGCGGAAGCCTTCTGAGAGCGAGCTGAAGGCGCTGCGGTTCGCTTGGCGCGTCTGCAAACACGTCAAGAGCAACGCCATCGTCTTTGCCACCGCGGACAAGCTGCTGGCAGCGGGCGCGGGGCAGACCAGCAGGGTCGACTCAACCCGAATCGCGGCGGCGCGCGGTGGCGAGGTTTTGAAGGGCAGCGCCGTGGCCTCCGACGCCTTCTTCCCGTTCCGGGATGGGCTCGATGCCCTGGCTCAAGCGGGCGCCTCCTGTGTGGTGCAACCGGGCGGGTCGATCCGGGATTCCGAGGTTATCGCCGCGGCCGACGAGCAGAAGGTGGCGATGGTCTTCACCGGCGTGCGGCACTTTCGACACTAAGGCTCTGATATCCGGTCGGTTTGTTCCTAAGGTCGGGATTTTATTGATTCTTGGTGTGCAAGAAACTTCTGACTAAGCGCCCCGACAATCCTTCATCACTTCGGGAGGAACTGTCATGGGTGTACTAAGCGCTTTGAAATCCTTCACCACCACTGCTGTGAAGGAAGGCGAGGGGGTTGCCACCACGGGTGGCGCCCAAAAGCTCTTCGCTGGAGCGGACGATGCCGCGGCTCGCGCTGGACGACCAGCCGCGGCGGCAGTTGATGGGGCGCCCCAGATTCCGGCCGCTGCTTCCAGCGGCCTCCTGCAAAGATTCAAAACTTGGCGAGCCCGTGAGGTTGTAGGTCGCGGGGGCCAACCGGTTGGCGGAACCCAGCCGCGGCCGGCCGGCGAAGCTGCGGCTGGCGAGAAGGTTGCCAAGGACGGCAAGGAGGTCGTTGCCAAGGACGGCAAGGAGGTCGTTGCCAAGGACGGCGAGAAGGTCGTTGCCAAGGACGGCGAGAAGGTCGTTGCCAAGGACGGCGAGAAGGTCGTTGCCGAGGACGGCAAGAAGGTCGTTGCCGAGGACGGCAAGAAGGTCGTTGCCGAGGACGGCAAGAAGGTCGTTGCCGAGGACGGCAAGAAGCCTGCCGCCGATGGAGAAAAGGTTAAGAAGCAGGGCAGTCCAGTAGGGACTACTGTCCTGGTTGGGGCTGCCGCCGCAACCGGCGGCGCATTGGGCGCCGGTAACAGGGCCCCCGCGGGCCCGGGCGGCTATGGTCCGCAGGGCGGTGAAGAGCAGCTGCACCTTCGCGGCAGCGGGTAACCATTTCAAGCCGCTTCCGCCGCCGAACCTTCGCTCATGGCAGCATGCGCCCGAGCCTTGGCTCGAAGCGCGAGGATGACCGCTCCCGGCCCATAGCCGACCATCGGCACCGCCCCCTCGAAGTGGCGCGTGCCGGCGCCCAGAAGCTCTGGAACGACCCCGCTGCCTCTTCGGATGTGCGAGGTCACCCAGTCGATCAAGCGGTCGGCCTCGGTGAGCCATGTCTGCTGATCGCCCCTTCGCTTTGCCTCACTGGATTGAGAGAGGCGATAGAGCGCCTCCGCGACGCGTAGGTCCAACATCACCCACTCCTGCTCGTCGTACCACCGGGGCTCGGTGGTCCTCTTGAAGCCCGGACTGCCCGGAACGGAGAGGTGGTTTCGAAAGGCATCGATCGTCCGGGTCGCCACCTCGTAGCCATGGCCGGTGTCGACATCGAGCAGCCCCCAATTGATCAGCTCCACCGCCGAAGCGTCCAAGGTTCGCTCGGTGAGCGGATCTCCCGCGTAGCCGCGCACCACTCCCTTGGGATCGACGAGCGTCTGAACGATCGCGTGGACCAAGCCTTCAGCTCCCTCTCGGTACCGCTGCGCCGCCAGCGGCTCGTCGATCTGGTCGGCTAGTGAGGCCAGGTCGAAGAGGCCCCGCGCGCAGGCTGCTGAGGTGAAGGTGAACCGCCGGCCCGGGAGATGCCGCTCCCAAATTCCGGAGTCGCGGCGGATCAGGCCGGTCTCGTCGCGCAGCGAAAGGATCACCTCGCCCACTCGGTCGGTCAGCGCCGGCCAGTGGTCCCGGACGAACGTGAGGTCGCCCGTGGCATTGACGTAGCGCTCCAGAGCCCAGAGTGTCAGTCCAAAACCGTCGAATTCGATGTTGGGGCTTCCATCCCCCACGTCGGCTTCCTCGATGCCGTCGCCGAAATGGCGGACCACCGAAATCTGGTACGGCCGGCCCACCCCCGCATCTTCGCCGTCGAAGGGGAAGGTCACGAACTTGGTTTCATGATCTCGGCCCAGCAGGAACTCCAACCCACGTCGTGCACCCTCGGTCTGCCCGCAGGCCGACATCGCGACCAGCGCGTAGGCCATGTCGCGAACCCACGAAATGTTCCAGTGACCGGGGGGGAGGCTGGCCACTACCTGACCATCCTCGGCCTGACCCATTCGCAAGCAGGCGCACATGTTCCGATACAGCTGGCGTTCGGCCAGTGGCAGAGCTGGGACGGTCTCCGCCGGGATCCAGGCCGCATAGTGCTGGACCATCTCCGCGAGCGGCTCCGGTTCGCCCTCGCTCTGCTCGAGCGCGCTCCAGGGAGGAGCGCCGTCCTCGGAGCCCGGGTCGCCCCGCTTATCCAGCTCCAGGAGAAGAGAGAACCAGACGGTTCCTTCGGGCGGCAGAGAGTGCTCGAACACCGGCCCTGGCTCGGGGCTCTCCTGATCGGAGGGATGGAGGCCTATTTGATGGGGCCGTCCGGTGATGTTGCGCGCGGAGACCAAAATCCTGAGATTTGCGCCGCGTGGGCCATAGGGGTCCTCGCTGAAGTCTGGTACCAGATATCGGGTCCACTCCACCCCGCCCGCGTGCGAGGTCCGGTAGGCCACGGGCGTTCCCTCCAGATAGCCGGCGGAGACCCCGGTTTCGTCCTCTGGGGAGAGCAACTGGCCGTCGACCTGGGTATGGAGCCAGAGGCGGGAGATCCGATCCTCGGTGCGCGCGCCCGACTCGGTAGATTGGGCGAAGATGGTGCTTCTCAGATTTCGGATGGAGCCGTCCGAGA
>JBGTHI010000165.1:0-3040 GCA_041746295.1 Myxococcaceae bacterium | reverse complement strand
CATCATCTTTCGACTGCTGTCGTGGAATCCCTGGGCGAGAATTATTTTCCGATTTCTCGACGCCACTTGACCGCCAACGGTGCGGTGCCTGACTCGGATTCCTCAGACACCAACCCGACAACGACCCAACCCAGGAAACCGGAAGCGAGCAGAGCTGATGAACACAACGTCGCCAACCACCAGTGCGGCTACGCGTGTGCCCTCGGCGCCGCTCTCCGTCGACCTCGAAACCAATGCTCGGCTCACGCTTGTTTGAGGATTAGGTCAACCGCCCCGGGTGTGTTCAGGGTAGGTCCCTCCCGTGTGATGTGGGCGGTGTTACCCTGGGTCAACCGCGGATTCTGAACCCACCGCTCCGGCTCCTGGACGACCCGTTCATGGAATCGATGTTTCAAATCCTGCTTGGGCGTTTCGGATGTTGCCAGTCTATGGGCGACTGAATTCATGGTTTACCTTCCCGCGCCGCGCGAAAGGGCTCGGTGCGAGAGAGTTCTCGCGGCAGTTATCGCCGCAGTTTCGCCCGGCCGGCAGCCCCGAATTATTCTCTATTATCGAGAAATATGAATTCGAGCTTGAGGCCAGCAGGTGTGGACCATTTTGTTGAGCGAAGAAGCACATTATATGTCAATGCCCGCTCAACGTTGCCGCCCAGCTCTCTCCGGGAGAGGACCTAGATCCGTTCAAGCTACCGGTCGGTGCTCCACGCCCCGGGGCACCACGATCAGCTCGCCGGGCTGAACTGTCTCTACCCGGTCCCGGAACTCCATCTTCAGCTCGCCCTTGAGCACCAGGAAGAGCTCGTCCTCGTTCTCATGGTGATGCCAGGTGAAGGGACCGGAGAACTTGGCGACTTTCACCTGTTGCCCGTTCAGCTCGGCGACCACGCGCGGGTTCCAGAAGTCATTGAAGAGCGCGAGCTTCTCGGAAAGATTGACCTTGTTCATCGAATTAGTCCTGCTGCTTTGAGGCTTCGTAGGGTTCGCGTCTGCGCATTCCCAACTTCAAGTGGCATCGCCTCGCCGGTGATCTGCTCAAACGCAGCGAGATACTTCTGCGCGAGATCGATCCGGACTTCATCCGGGATCTCCGGCGCGGGGCCGTCGCCCTTGAAGCCGCGCTCGGTGATCAGCCACTGCCGGATGTTCTCCTTGTCCAGCATCCGTTGGCTCTCTCCCCGCGCGAGCCGATCCTCCGAGCCCTCCGCGATCCAATAGCGGCTGGAGTCCGGCGTATGCACCTCGTCGATCAAGTAGAGCGTGTCGCCGATTTTCCCGAACTCGTACTTGGTGTCGACCAGGATCAAGCCCCGGCTCCGGGCCCAGCGCTGCCCTTCGGCGAAGATGGCCAGAGCCGCCTCTTGCACCCGGTCCCACTCGCGCTGGCTCATCAGGCCGCCCGCGACCACCTCGGCCGGCGAGATCGGCGCATCGTGCTCGCCGAGCGGCGCCTTGTTGGAGGGGGTGACCCAGGGCTTCTCGAACGGCTGATCCCGGCGCATACCGTCGGGCAGCCTGAGTCCGTAAACGTTCCGTTCGCCGCTCTCGTATTCGCGCCAGAGGCTGCCGGTCAGGTAACCGCGGACCACCATCTCCACCGCGAAGGGCAGGCAGGCGCGCGCCACCAGCACGCCCGGGTCCAGAACGTCCAGCACATGGTTGGGAAAGATCGATCGGGTCTTCTCGAACCAGAAGACGGAGAGGCGGTTGAGCAGCTCGCCCTTGAATGGAATAGTGGTCAACGCCCGGTCGAAGGCGGAGAGCCGGTCGGTGGTGATCAGCACCAGCCGATCGCCCTGCCGGTAGGTGTCGCGGACCTTGCCGCGGTACCGCTCGCCCAGCCCGAGCGCGCTGAAATCGGTCTCTGTCAGGCAGTGGGGGAGCTGGGCTCTCAGCAGATCCGCTCGGGAGGGGCCGGTCATGCGCCCTGTCTACTTCGCGCCCGCGCTCAAGACCACGTCGAAGCCGCGCCGCGGGAACGCTCGCGGCGATGCCCCTCGCGAGCTTTGCTCGTTTTCCGGCGGTTACCGCGGGTTTTTGAGCGAAGTTCGCGTGCTACGGAGTCGAGCCGGCGGAGACCGCCAGGTAGAGGAAGCTCGGGTTGAGCCGGAGGATCCCTTCGACATAGGCGGCCGCATACGGTGCGCCGTCGGCCCGGTCCACCTCGACCGGCGAGGTCGGCTCCACATGCCACTGATTGAGCAGGGAGCGGGAGACCAGCTCAGCCGCCTCGTGCTCGGACAGACCCTGCAGGCTGTCTCGGCGATCCTCCGCCCAGGCCCTACCGGCCTCGTTCGGGAAGGTGAGCTGCAGGGCCGCGCCGGCATCGGCGACCGAGAGCAGATCGCTTCGCCCATCCAGGCCGGGCGCAGCGACGAACACCCCATCCCTCAACACCGGGAAGAGCAGCGGCTGTGCGGCGGCGCCTGCCTCCGCTTGCGACAGCTTCACCAGCTCGCGGAACAGCTCCTGGCGGGTGGAAGGGCTTTCGAACTCAATGCTCTCGGGAGTGCCCGTGAGAAACTGGCGGACCGTGCTTCCCCGCGTCGCCGCCACAGCCGAGCTGGGCGCCGCTTCGCCGCAGGCGGAGATCGACGCCGCTCCGACCAAGAGAAGGAAGAGCGAGAAGCGGTTCATGAGCGCCCAATATACCGACCGCTCAGAGGGGGAGCCAGCTAAACTCCCCCCTCGTGGCCAAGCTGCGTGAATCCCTGAAAATCGTCTGCCACCAGACACGATCTCCCGAGAACCTGGGAGCGATCGCACGTTTGATGGCCAACTTCAGCTTCCGACGGTTGGTCCTCTCCGAGCCTACCGACTTCTTCTCCTTTGGCGACGCCCAGAAGATGGCGGTAGGTGCGCAGGATCTGCTGAAGGCGACCTACGTGGTGCCTACGCTCGACGAGGCGCTGAGGGACGTGGTGTTCGCCTGCGGCTCCACCTCCCGCGCGGGGCTCCGCGGCCGCCGGGCGCTCTCCCCGGAGGAGGCGGCGGACCGGCTTCGTCACCATGCCGAACGGGGGCCGGTGGCGCTGGTTCTGGGA
>JBGTHI010000164.1:0-1674 GCA_041746295.1 Myxococcaceae bacterium | reverse complement strand
GCGCTGCCCCAATGATTCGATACCTCACATTCTGCTTGGACACGGGGCCGCTATCCTGCTGTTCGGTCTGTTGGGGGGCAAGGTCGGTCGCGGAATCATGCGCGTCTGACGAAAATCGACCGGTCCGACCGCAACGGGTGGTGGGTCGAGACGTAGGGGCTTCGTGCGCTGGGCTCATCCCCGCGACAACTTAAGGAGCTCCTTATGAAGATTGCTTTTCTTTCCGTGCTCGGCGCCGCATGCGTTGCCGGTGCGCTCGCGGGATGCGGTTCGGACTCAGGCAACTCTCCGAATGGCCAAGAAGGGGCGGTGATGCCCGGCGACGCGCAGACACCTCCCACCGGCGAGGCGTCGGCGATTTCCGCGTGGCTTACGAAGGGCGACTACAAGGCTTGGAAATGCGAGCCGGCGTCGCACGACGCGCGTTCACCTTCGCCGCATGGAAAGAATCGCATCTGCTCGAACACGGTGCTCAGCACCCACGGAGCAGGCGAGTACCCGGTTGGTGCCGCCGGGGTGAAGGAGCTCTACAATGCCGCGGGCACGAGCATCGTCGGCTACGCGATGTACCGAAAGGTTGCCGCCGGCCAGGGCGAAGCTTGGTACTGGTTTGAGCAAATTGACGGCGACCTAGTCGCCAACGGGCTCGGCACATCGGGGACCCCGAAGACGGTCTGCGTCGGCTGTCACGCCGGTGCCGGGAGCGACGCAAACCACTCCGGACACGACCTCGTGTACACCCAAGTGATGTAGAGCGGCTCAACACTGCGGCATCCTTTAGGCGCGGGCCGCCGCGGCGGCGACCTGTCCCTTCATTAGGGCACAGGAGCGAATAACCTCAGATTTGGCTCTTGCTCCGAACCCGCATCGACAAGAGAGAGATCAATGAACAGGCTGAATGAACACATGAAAGAGGTTCTCGCAATGTCGGTATTCAAGCTTCGAGGCTTGGGATGTTCCGTGGCCGCCCGATGGGTGGCGTCGGGCAGGACGCCGAGGAAAGTAGTATGGAGCGCGCTGCTGGGGATTCCAATCGCCTTGGCGGCGCTGGGCGCGGTCAATCTCCAGGGGTGCGCCTCAGAGGGGAACGAGCCTAACGATCCTGAGGTAGAAACGGAGGAGGCAGACACGGAAACGTCGGCGTTATCCTCGCCTCGCCGAGAAGAGGTCCGGACCTTCCGGGAACGAGGGGACATCGAGTTCCTTCCGAGCGCCCTGAAATCGAGGCTGGCAAGGATCGCGCGGAGGCCACACACCTTTCTTCCGATTACGGCATTCAGTGAGGCCGACCAGCCGAGCAGCCTCTTTCAGTATTATCTTCTCGATACGCGTGGCTTTCAGCCCAACGTCTTCACCGCTGTCATCCCTGGAATCAACGACGGCGCGATTCCGACGGCGGCCAACGCCGCCAACGGCCAGCGGCCGACGATCGGGGCCGTCCGCGTTGTCCTGGAGCCGAAGCCCGGGCTGCCAACCGATCCTCAGGATCCTCGGGCATTCATCGACATCTTCATGGATTTCTCGGGGTTGTTCGTCATCAACAATGAGTCCGGATGGTACGAGGGCTGGATGATTAGCGACATCAGAGTTCCCCCCGTCGCGTCGCCCCGTGACGACGGGACCGCGCGCTTCGGGACCATCACCGCCGCCGACGCAGCCGCCATCGCCGCGCGC
>JBGTHI010000163.1:0-6211 GCA_041746295.1 Myxococcaceae bacterium | reverse complement strand
TGCTCTTCCCGGGCCTGCCGGGCCTGCCCGGCGTGGGAACCGCTCTCGCCGCAATTCTGGGAGTGGGTTGGACCTCGGTCTGGTTGGCTGCCGAGTACCTGGACCTGCCGATGGCGCGCCACCTGTACTCTTTCCGACAGGTGCTCTCCGCGCTGGGCAGGCGCAGGTTCGTGACGGCGGGCTTCGGCCTCTCGCTCTACGTCCTGCTCTGGCTGCCGGTGGCGAATCTGTTTCTTGTCCCCATCGCCGCCGTGGCGGGAACCCTGCTCTATCGAGCGCTGGTGGAAGGGGGGAACTTGACCGAGCCTCAGGCCCCACATCGGCAATCGGCTTGATGCATCCCTCCACCCTGGTTACGCTCGTTCGACGGACGGTGGGCATCTTGCCCCTGGTCTCTTCAAGGTAGCCTGGTAACCAATGCCGCGAATGGCTCGTCGCGTCTCCCTCGTCGTCGTGCTCCTGGCCGCCTGGGCCCTAGTTGGAAGTGACAGGCCGCCGCTGCCGCTCCTCACCGGTGATGCCGTCGCCGGCCCCGTCGGCCGCTGGGACAACAGCGCCGACCTGCCGAAGAATGGCGAGAAGCCGACACACGACCTCTCCGCGCTCCGGATCTTCACCAAGGTGATCCTCTACGTAAAGGACAACTACGTCGATCCCAAGCGCGTGAAACCTAAGGAGATGATGGTCTCAGCGCTGGAGTACGTGGAGAAGACCGTCCCCGAGGTGATGGTCGACGGCTCGGCGGAGAGCGGGAAGCTCCGGCTCGACGTGAATGGCAAGAGTCGCGAGTTCGACATCAGCCACGTCGACTCGCTCTGGAAGATGTCCTTCACCATCAAGGATTGCTTCGACTTCATCCAGAAGACCATGCGCCCGTCGGAGGACACCCGAGATGTGGAGTACGCGGCGGTCAACGGGATGCTGTCCACCCTCGACCCGCACTCGATCCTCCTTCGCCCGGAGATGTACCGGGAGATGAAGCTGACCACCAAGGGCGAGTTCGGCGGGCTGGGATTCGTGATCCAGATGAAGGAAGGCAACCTCACGGTGGTGAAGGTCCTCCCCAAGACGCCGGCTTACCGCGCGGGGATCAAGAAGGACGACCAGATCCGGAAGATCGGCGAGGAGTCCACCGTCAACATGGACCTGAACGAGGCGGTCTCCAAACTTCGCGGTCCGGTCGACTCACGGGTGGGCATCACCGTGGAGCGCAAGGGCTGGGAGAAGCCGCAGGCAATGGTCCTGACCCGTGCGCTGATCAACATCGAGTCGGTCCAGTCCAAGTTGCTCTCGCACAACGTCGGCTACGTCCGACTGAAGAACTTCCAGGGCAACACCACCAGACATCTACAGTCGGCCTTGGAAGGGCTCGCCAAGGAGGCGAGCCCCCATGGCGGCATCAAGGGGCTGGTGCTGGATCTGCGTGGCAATCCCGGCGGTCTCCTGGAGCAAGCGATCCAGGTTTCCGATCTGTTTCTGTCTAAGGGTTCGATCGTCACCACGGTGGGCCTCTCCGACAAGCTACGCGAGGAGAAGCGGGCTCACGGAGATGAGAGCGACAAGAATTATCCGGTGGCGGTGCTGGTCAACGCCGGCTCGGCGTCGGCCTCCGAGATCGTCGCAGGTGCGCTCAAGAACCTGAACCGCGCCGTGGTGATCGGCCGGCAGACCTTTGGCAAGGGCTCGGTCCAGGTGCTCTACGACTTCCAGGACGAGAGCGCCCTCAAGCTGACCATCGCCAAGTACCTCACGCCGGGCGACATCTCGATCCAGGAGGTCGGCATCGTTCCGGACATCGCGCTGGTTCCCACCCGCGTCACCAAGGACCGGTTGGATGTCTTCGCTCCACGCAAGTCGTCCGGCGAAGCCGATCTGGAACAGCACTTCGGCAACCCGGAATCGAAGGCGGTGGCCAAGAAGCGGGAGGACGTGATCGCTAAGGGCGGCAAGTCGTTCGAGGAGCTCAAGTATCTCAAGGAGGACACAAAGCAGCGGGACGCCTCCGCCCGAGCACAGCTGGTCGAAGAAGGCAAGAGCCCCAAGCTCTCTAAGACCGACCCCGGGGGAGCCAAGAAGAAGCACGGCGAAAAGGACCCCCTACTCGACGTGGACGTCTCCGGCTCAGACGAGGACCTGGACGATCAGCTTGATGCCGAATCTCAGGACGAGGTGAAAGAGGACTTCGAGGTTCTCTTCGCACGCGACTTCGTGCTCAAGGCCCCCTTCAACGACCGCGAGAAGATGCTTCAGGCCGGCAAGGGATTCATCCACGAGAGGGAGAAGGAGGAGGAGGAGCGGATCCAGCACGCAATTCAGGCCCTGGGCGTCAACTGGGAAGCGGGCCCCTCCCCCGGCTCCAGAGCCCAGGCCCAACTCGCGGCTACCCTGAAGCCTGGGCCGGACAAAAAGATCACCGCGGGCGATCTGCTGGATCTGGAGCTGACTGTGGAGAACCGCGGCACCGAGCCAGTGAAGCGGCTGCGCGCCTGGACCGAGTCGGACAACCCCTTCCTGGATCGCCGGGAGTTCGTCTTCGGCGCACTGGAGCCCGGAGAGAAGCGGAGCTGGAAGGTGCCTGTGCGGCTGCCTAAGGACCTGACCTCCCGGCGTGACCAGGTGGTGGCGAAACTCTACGACGACAACGGGATGCTCTCCGAGTCGGCACCCTCCGAGATGACCTTCGTGGAGCTGCCCCGTCCGGCCTTCGCTTTCAACTGGCAGGTCAACGACTCCTGCGAGGCCTGCAATGGTGATGGCCTGATTCAGCGGGGCGAGGAGGTCGAGCTCTTCCTGGACGTCACCAACACCGGCAAGGGCAAGGCGCTCGACTCCTACGCGCAGATCAAGAACGCCGGCGGCGAGAACATCTTCATCGACAAGGGCCGCTTCAAACTGGGCGAGCTGGCGCCGGGCGAGACCAAGACCGCGCGATTCGTGCTGGAGGTGAAGCGCGCCTACAAGGACCCGACCTTCCCGCTCAAGCTGGCGGTGGTAGATGAGCCGATTCAGGAGTTCACCAGCGAGAAGCTCGCGGTCCCGGTGAGCGAAGGGGCGGTGGCGATCGAGCCCAAGGTCAAACCGACCCTGGTTCGCGTGGGCGAGAAGGCAGAGCTTCTCGACGCGCCCGACGTCGGAGCTCGGGTCGTTGCCCGGCTACCCAAGGGGGGGCTGCTGCCGGCCACCGGCAAGAGTGGCGACTTCCTCAAGGTGGAGCTGGACAAGGGCCGCTTTGCCTTCCTCAGGACGGCAGATGTCCGCGGTGCCAGTGCCGCAAGTGATTCCGCTGGCCGCGGTGCCAAGGGCAAGGCACCCGGGGGCAGGGAGATCCAGTTCGTGATGTCTCGTACGCCGCCCCAGATCGCCCTCGAGACCGATGCGCAGGGCGGAGGGCTGGTGGTCAATGGCGACCACTTCACCCTCTCCGGGACCGCCTCCGATCCACACGCCCTCCTGGACGTCTACGTCTTGGTGAACGATCAAAAGGTCAACTTCACCAGCGGCGGCCCACCCAAGAAGGAAGGCGCCAAGATCGCCTTTAGTACCGACTTCACTCTCAAGGAAGGCAACAACTACGTGATGGTCGTTGCCCGCGAGACGCAGGACTTCGGCAGCCGGCGCGCGCTGGTGATCCGTCGCCGTCCCGCCCCGGTCGCCCAGCAGATCCCCAAGCCGTAGCCGCTGTATCTATTGACCCCCTAGGGAGGGGCCACTACGGTTCGGCCCCTATGGAGACGCGGAAGTTCGGTGGTTGGATGGCGGCGCTGTGCGTCTTCGCGGCCGGTACGGCGTGGGCCGACCGTAACGACTACCGCCTCCAGCCTCTGGGCAACCCCTCGACCGATCCCGGCGCCAACGCAAACTTCCGCGCCTTCGCGCGAGAGCTCGGTGCTGGATTGACCTCGATCGGAATGAGCTCGCCCGAGACCCTGGGCCACCTGGGCTTCGCCGCCGACCTCGAGCTCTCCACCGTCAGCTTCAACACCGGCTCGGTGCAGTTCCCCACCCAAGGCGGTCCGCACAACCCGGTTTTCCTTCCCTCCATCCACCTGCGCAAGGGGCTCCCGTTCTCGTTCGAGGTGGGGGCCCGCGTGGCCTGGCTGCAAGAGAGCCGCCTCTTCGCTCCCACGCTGGAGCTGAAGTGGGCGGTGACCGAGGGCTTCCCCTACGTGCCCGACATCGGCCTGAGGGTTCACGGGACCCGGCTGCTCAATACCCGGGACTTCGATCTCACCACCCTGGGCGTCGATTTGGGGCTGGGCCATCGGTTCGCGCTGGGCGGCGCAATGACGCTGACGCCCTACGGTGGTTGGAATCTGATCTGGGTGGGTGCCTCCTCCAACAACATCGACTTCAATCCCGGGCGCACCGAGGCGGAGGCCAGTGCCTCTCCGGTGGCTCAGCTGACCGACACCGGCGTCTATGACTCCCTCTCGCTCTCCAGCAACGGCCACAGCCGTTTCTACGCCGGCCTCCGCTTCGGCACCGGCATTCTCCGACTGGGAATCGAGCTCTCCTACTCCAACCTGGGAAGCGTCCGGACCACTACCGGGGACCGGGACCTCCCATCGGTCTTCGCCTTCAACAGCTCGGCAGGCATCTCTTTTTAGCGTCCGAGCGCTTCGAGCAGCCGCTTCGGATGGTCGGTAATGCAGTAGTCGATTCCCATCGCCTGAAGCGCGGTCACCTCCTCCGGTGCGTTGACGGTCCAGATCACTATCTCGAGCCCGAGGGCCTTCCACCCCTCCACGCGGGCCGGCGTGCACATTCGGAAGAAGGGATGCACCGAGAAGCTGGAGACCAAGGGAGTGACCAGCCAGCTCTGCCACCAGAAATACCTGTTGGGGTCCAGCAAGAAGCCGCGCCGGAGCGAAGGCGCCACCTGGGCCACGCGCCATAGGCAGAACGGATTGAAGCTGGAGAGCAGGACGCGTTGTCCCAGCTTCTCGCCCTCCACCCAGCGGGCCACCTCGGCGGAGAGTCCCCCGTCGTCGACCGTGTCGCACTTCAGCTCGATATTCACCTGCATCCGAGCGGGCAGCGCTTCGAACACCTCCCTCAAGAGCGGAATGCGGGCCGGCGCGAAGCCCAAACGGGAGCCCACATCCAGCGATTTAAGCCTGCTCCAGGGCGTGTGGCGAAGGTCGAGCGCAACACCCGCCAACCGCTCCAATCGCTCGTCGTGACAGACCACCAGCTCGCCGGAGGCGCAGCGCTGAACGTCCAGCTCCACACCGTCCGCGCCCTGCTCTGCCGCGGCCCGGAAGGCCTCGAGCGTATTCTCCGGTTGAACGCCGCAGGCGCCGCGATGACCCAGGATCCGCATCACCCGTGCTTCGCGTGAGGGTACTCCGAAGTCAAGGTGACGACCGCCGCATAGAACGCGGGAACGGGCTTGCTACCGACCCCGTAGGGTGTTTTCCATTCGGATCATGTCACTCGGTGTCGGCGAGCTGATCGTCCTGGGCTTTGTGGTGGTGGTAGTCTTCTCGGCGGCGCGAATGGGCGCGCTCGGCAATGCGCTGGGCAAGTTCGTCTACGCCTTCAAGAAGGCATCCAAGGGCGAGGGGTTCGTCGACGCCCAGAGCAGGCGGCTGCGGACGGGCGGCCCAATGAAAAAGGATGCCCAGCCAGAAGATGCCCAGATCGAAAAACCGGAGCGGCGCTAGCCCGACCCTTCCAACAGCCCCGTCGCCTGTTTCCGGATCAGGGAGCGGCCACCACCAACCGCAGCCGGAAGCGGGACGGATCGGTCGGGTACTCGTCGAAAGGAATCAGGAAGGCCGCCTGCTCGCCCGGGGCGATCGGCTTGGCCGCCGCGGTCAGACGGCCCTTCAGCGCGTCCAGCTCGGCACCGCTGGACAGGTTGTCGAGCTCCTCCGGTGTTGGCGAGATGCCGGCGGCCGCCTCCGCGGACCGAACCAGCACGCCGTCCTCGAGAATCTCGGCGCGAACCACCGCAGCACCGGCAGCCTCACCCCGATTGACCACCTGGCCGCGAACATAGAAGAGAGGCCGCCCTCCCCGGGTTTCGTACAGGCCATTGGAGACTTCGCGCACTGCCATCTCCCGAGGCGAGGAGAAGAGCCCCGGGAGCACGGAGCTGAGCGCCCCAGACGGCGCATCCGTGGGCGCCGATTTCTGATCCGTCGCTTGAACGCTGCCGCGGGCCACCAGCGCGGCGGTCGCCAGCACCAGGAAGGCGATCACCCCG
>JBGTHI010000162.1:0-6631 GCA_041746295.1 Myxococcaceae bacterium | reverse complement strand
TGTCGGCCTGCGGACGGCGTGCTCGCTCTTTCCTCGTGCGGCGTGCATCAGCACGCCTCCTCGGTCATCTCTGCGCTTGCCCCCCTCGGCTTCGACATCCTGCACCTCGTTTCGCTCTCGCTGTGAAATATCCGGGCTAGCGGCGCGTGAGGGGCTGCAGCGCAACCTTGATCGCCCGGTCGCGCACCCGGAAGACCGGACCTTGAATCAGCCGTGAGAGCTCCCTCACCGGCGCGGAGTTGGGCTCGGCCAGCTTGAGGCTCAAGACCGCTGCGACCAGCCGCGAGATGCCCGAAGCGATGAACAGGACGTGCAGATTGACCAGCGGATGAGAGAGCAGCGTCATGTCCGTGGGCAGCGCCGCGGCGACTGCGCCGCCGGCGATGGCTGTCGCGGCATAGCAGATCCCGCCCGAGGCCGTGAAAGCAGCCAGATAGTAGGGGCGGCCCTGCTTGGGCGCGAGGGTCAGGGGCAGCGAGAAAACGGCGATGGCATGGCCCGCCCAGAGCGTCCCGCCGAGCGCGGCATCCAAGACGACGGGCCAGAGGAAGTGGGCGTTGGGGAAGAGCCAGATGAAGGGGATGGCCGCCAGTCCGAAGGAGCAGAAGACCAGGATCGGACGGGCACCCAGGCGATCCAGCGCCTTGCCCCACAGGGCAGAGGTTGCGACCCGGAAGAAGGCGGTGGCTGCCCCATGCACCGCGATCAGCAGGAAGTTCATCTTCAGATAGGTGAGCATCAACACCGGAATGAAGACCGCTCCCAGCGCCACCGCCGCGTTCCACCCCATCATGTAGATCAGCAGCGGGCGGGCAGCAGGGTCGAAGAACGGCTTGAACATCGTCCGCAGGCAGACCGGAGCCGACGAGCGGGGATGGTTGGGCGCGTGCTGATGGCTCAGGCACCAGGCGGTGACGAAGCCGGCGAGACACCCGACCGCCGCCAGGGCAGAGAGCGCCAGGTCCACCCTTTGTGCCCGCCGCGCCCAATCCAGGATCAGTGCCGCGACGAAGGTCGCCACCGTGCCACCGACAATACTCATCGCGTTCCGTTGGCCGAAGTAGCGGCCGCGGAGCCGCCGCGGGACCAGGTCCCCCATCCAGGCCACCCAGGCATTGTTGCCGATGACCCCGAAAATGCCGTTGAGCAGTGCCACGGTGACGAGCAGCGACTGCTTTGTTTCGGGCGACACCGGCAGGAAGGGAAGCGGGACCAGTGCCCAATAGACCTGGCGCGAGGCGGAGATGCTGAAGATCGCCACCCGCCGATAGCCCCAGCGGGAGGTCATCCAGGCGGCCGGGAGGTGGACGACCTGGGAGAGGAAGGGGATGGCGCCGAGCAGTCCCACCAGGAACGGATTGCCACCCAGGTGCAGCGCCCAAGCAATGAGCACGGTGCTGGTGGTCAGCGCGGTGATCACCTCCGCGAAGATGCCGTCGCCGGTACAGGCGATCAGGGAGCGCCGGAGCTGGCTCTTGACCCTGCCGACAAAGCGGTGCGGCTTGAACGCGAAGCTGAACAGCCCCATCGCCCCGCCCACCCCAGAAACGCCAGGGCGGAAGAAGACGAACGAGGTGGCGAGCGCTGCGAACTGACTGGCGAGGGTTCGAAACGGTTTGGCTTTGAACGGCGGCACGGCGGTCCAGGGCGGGTTCGGGCGGGCGAAGGCTGCACCTCCGATGCTCGCACGGGCGAGCAGAACCGCACAACTTACGGTGTCTTAGAAGACGGTAAAAGATCCGACCACACGGCAGAAACTCGCGTCCTTGGTTTCCGATAATTCTGTCAGGAACCAACTCACTCCAGGAGAATCTCATGGCTTTCGGACCTATGGCGGTAGGAACTTTCAACGGCGGCGCGACGGTCGCGGACCACACCGATGCCTTCGGCCTTTTCAATGAGGCGACCCCGGACAAGGGCGTGGAGGCGATGGCGCGAGGGACCCGGAAGCAGGCCCTCGAGCAGTCGAGGGAGGTTCTCTCGGGCGGCGAGCACAGGATACAGCAACACACCACCGGGATGGATGACCCCGGTCAACCCGGGGCGGTAGAGCTCAATCCTCTGGGCCACCACGCGGTGGACCCCACGGCCGAGACGGTCTCCGGCGGCATGATGGCGCTCAACGCGCCGGTTGTCCCGTAGCTCAAATCCAGTCCTTCAACTGCCAACTTGCGGGACGGCTCTCCTTCGAACGAGGGCCGTCCCGTTTTTATTGGGCGCGGCGGGGAGGCTGGGGGTGCACAGCGGGAGACTGCCCCGTACGGATCACCTGCGTCGCCAAGGCCACCATCGAGCCCACGTCGCTGACGTTCGCCGGCAGAACCAGCGTGGTGCTGGTCTTGGCCAGTTGGCCGAACTGCTCGATGTACTGCTCCGCTACCCTCAGCTGCATCGCCTCGAAACCGCCCGGAGCGGAGATCGACTCGGCGACCTTACGAATGCCCTCCGCGGTCGCGCTGGCCACCGAC
Source organism: Myxococcaceae bacterium (assembly GCA_041746295.1). Taxonomy (GTDB): domain Bacteria; phylum Myxococcota; class Myxococcia; order Myxococcales; family Myxococcaceae; genus JBGTHI01. The sequence continues at coordinate 4,163 of JBGTHI010000162.1, read as the reverse complement.
AGGATCGCCGCCGCCTGGCCGTCCGCCTCGTTGATCTGCTGCTGGCGGTTGGCCTCGGAGGCCTTGATGACCTGCTGCTTCTTGCCTTCCGCATTGTTGATCGCCGCGTCGCGCTCGCCTTCGGAGGTGAGGATCACCGCCCGCTTCTCCCGCTCGGCGCGCATCTGCTTCTCCATCGCGGCCAGCACGTCGCGTGGCGGGGTGATGTTCTTGATCTCGTAGCGGAGCACCTTGATGCCCCAGGTCTCGCTGGCCTTGTCCAGCTCGCTCACCACCTGGCAGTTGATGCTGGTCCGCTCCTCGAACGTCCGGTCCAGCTCGATCTTGCCGATCTCGCTGCGCAGGGTGGTCTGCGCCAGCTGGCTGATCGCGAAGTAGTAGTCGGCGATGCCGTAGGATGCGCGCTGGGGATCCAGGACCTTGAGGTCGAGCACCCCGTCCACGCCCACCTGCACGTTGTCCCGGGTGATGCAGATCTGCTCGGGGATGTCGATCGCCTGCTCCTTGAGAGAGTGGCGGTAGCGGATCACGTCGACAAAGGGGAACAGGATGTGGAAGCCCGCTTCCAGAACGCCGCTGAAGCGACCCAGCCGTTCGACCACGAAGGCGTTCTGCTGTGGCACCACGACCGCGGTCTTGACCACCACAAAGAGAATGAAGACTGCTGCTGCAATCGTGACTACCAAGGCGAAGCTCAACATGTGCTCGTCTCCTCAACCTGCTCAAGAATGCGTTGACCTGACCGAAAGCGTGAGCCCATCCACTGCTGCCACCTGGACGCGCTGACCCGCTTCCAACCCCGTGGCGCCGATGTTCTTGGCGTTCCAGCTGGAGCCACGAAGCTCCGCCCTTCCGGTAGCTCCCGGGGCAATCGGTTCCAAGAGAGTGGCCGATTCTCCGACCATCGAATCGATCGCGGCGGGCTGCCTTGCCGTCAGCCGGTCGCGCAATCTCCGCCGAAGCAGTCCCAACGCAACCAGGGTCAGCATCGAGAAGAGCGCCCACTGGATCCACGGCGGCCCCGCCACGCCCAGGCCGGTCAGCGCACCCACCACCAGGGCGGCGACGCCGAAGAAGAGGGCGAAGAGGCCGCCGGGGACCACCATCTCAACGATCAGCAGGCCAAGGCCTACCAGGAACCAGAGCCACCAAGCCATGGCGCCGGACCCTAGCACCGCTCCGGCGAAGGAGTGGCGGTATTGAGCTTTGCCCAAGCAGCTCCGATCGGGACCGCTGTGGACGGGAGGCGATTGCGCGGTGAGAAGGGAACCGACGACTCAGAAGCTGGGAGCGGTAACGGAAGGGATGGTCCCCAGCGCGGTGGAGTTGTACTCCACCAGATCGTTGGTCACGTCGACCGGCGTCAACGCCCCCAGCTCGGCGTTGGTATCGGCGGAGGTCGAGTAAACGAAGGGGGTGCCCACGCTGTTGCAGGAGTTGGTCGGGGCATAGGTGATGTGATTCACCACCGGCTTGAAGATCCCCGTGGCGGAGTCCCGCTCCATCGTCTGCGCCTGGATCTTGGTGCTGTTGAAGCTGACGGTCCCGCCGCCAGGCCCCGGCTTGACCGCGCCCGGTCCGGCCCAGTTGCACCACATGCCTTGGAGGCTACCCACGGTGCTGGAGGTGATCGCGGGTCCGAAGCCGAAGTACCCGATGCCCCCCTCCTTGCCGCCGTTCTCCTTGGTGGAGGCCTGGAAGACGCGGGTAAAGCCGTCCATTCCGCCAGCCTGCCAGGCGGCGTAGAGGGTTCCGAGCCCCCGCGTCGCGTCGATCTCCGCGCGGGCGTAGTTGGCGTTGCCGGTGATCTGGCTACCGCCAGCTGAGCTGAAGACCGTGTACTGGTAGTCGCCGTCGGAGTCGAACAACTGGCTCTCAGTGGCGGAGGTAGCGGTCATTGCGCTGCGCAGCTCGTAGCGGAAGATCGCCTCGGCCAGCGAGTAGACCACCGAGAAGCCGTGGCGGCTCTTCTGGCCACCGTTGGTCAGGTCGACCCAGCCGTTGACCCGGCCCTCCAGCACAGACTGGTCCTCGGCCGCAGTCTGGCTGAGGGTGGCATGGATCTCGGCATCCTGGATCTTGCCCGACAGGGAGAACTTCCAGGAAGGCCGGCCATCGGCATGATCCGGAAGGCGCTCGAGCTTGGCCTGGGTGAACGAAGCGTTGGGGAGATGCTGGTTGAGAACCTCAGCCAGGTCGAGCGATCCGCCCTCTCCCGGGAGGAGAATGCCCTGAACCTTGGCGACGCAGAGCATGCCCACCATCAGAGAGACGTTGCTGTTGACCAACCTTCCGGTCGAATGGACCTGGGAGTTCATCTTGGCGGCGGTGCAGGCCTCGCCCTTCGCTCCCTCGGTCGCCGTCCAGATGCCGAGGTCTCCCGAGGGAAGGCAGCCGTTGCCGTCACCGGTGACCTGACAGAAGCCTCCGCCCGGTGGGGGCGATCCCCCTATGCCGCCGGCGTTCGGATGGTGCAGGTAGGCCAGGGTCGGGCCGTAGCAGGAGGGCGAGCCGGACTGGACGGCGAACTTGATGTCCTTGAGGCAGTCGGCCTCAGTGGTGGCCTCCAGCCGGGACTTCATGTCCGCCAGCTGCTCGGCGAACGACTTGAGCTCCTCCTGCGGACCGGACTCGAGCGTCCGGAAGAGCGCCTTCGGCGCGGTGAGAGATCGAGAAGCCACCGGCGATGAGATCGCCACCAGCGGGGCCGCGGCGGTCGACTTGGCGATGTCGTCGAGGAGATCCTTTTGGAGGTCAACACAGCCAAACATCAGGAGGCAGGAAGGAACTCCGAGCGCGCCGAGCTTTCTAAGGATCATGCGAAGCCAGCTGAGCAACTGTTGTTCCCAGTCTGTTCACCCGAAGAATAGACCGCAATTCCGGTGAATTGGCTCGAGCTTACGGGTCGAACGAGGGGGTGGTGGGCTGCACCTGAGTCATGTTGAACAGCCTCACCGCACCCGATCCCCGGGGCCGCGAGTCAGGGAAGGAAGGGTACTGCCCCACCAGGGCGTCGACTCTCCCACCTTGTGTGCCTCCCAAACGGAAGGGATCGCGGCAGTTTGGTTATCGGTCGATCGCCCAGCCAACTCCCAGGTTGGATCGCGACCGAGGTGATCCTGTTTACTACTCACATGGCACGACACCTCCCATCTATGAGCTTACGCGGCGCGATCCTGACAGCCTTCACCGCCTCCACCCTGCTCGCCGTGTCGCCGGCGACAGCCCAGCCGATCTTCGAGGACTTCGAGTCCGGAGCCCTGGTGGGCCCCTCCGGCCAATGGGATGGACAGGCGGTCGACTCATCCTGCTCGCCCTGCGCGTTCACCCTAGAGGGCTCGGCGGCCCGCCGGGGCAACTTCGGGCTCTCGTTCGACGATGGCGCCAGCACCACCGGCAACGGTCCGCAGGGCAGAATCTCCGCTGCCATCGGCGATGTTCCCACCGTCTACGGCCGCTTCTGGTTTCGGGTGACCTCCAGCAACGGCCAAGGGGCGATGATGCTGGCCCAGGTTCTCGACAGCATCACCGGAAGGTCAATCCTCGATCTTTCGTTCAACCCCGGTCCCGGCACCTTCGAGGTGGGCGGCTACAACGGCAGCGGCAATTACCAGCTCCAGGCGGTGCCTTTCTCCTTTCTAGTGAACAGCTGGTACCTCCTAGAGTTTCAGGTCACCGGTGTGGGGACGACGGCAGGCTCGATCAAGGGCTTCATCGACGGAACGCTACGCGCTCAGGTCAACATGAATATGGGTACGCTGAACACTGCGCAGCTCAGCTTCGGTGAACCGTGGTCGGACGACCGTAGATTTCAGGGCCGGCTCACCTTCGACGATTTCCGTTTCGACGTGGTGCCTCTTGCCAGCCGGTGGGCCTTATCGATCTCTTCCGCGCCCCCAGTTGCGGGCAGTTGCCTCGCGGTCACGGCTTCACTGCGCAGCTCGATCGACGGAGCCAACGCGCCGGCGCCTTATTTGGTCGCCGGCAACTTGGCTACGACCGGTGTGGCAGGAGCCTTCTTCTCCGATCCCGTCTGTACCACCCCGGCCACCACCGTCACGCTGAACACGGGGGCCCAGACCGGCACCGTTTACTACCGACCCATTGAGGTTGGGACCGCCTCCCTGTCGGTAAGCGACCTCGACTTCCTCGGCGCGAGCGCG
>JBGTHI010000161.1:0-6098 GCA_041746295.1 Myxococcaceae bacterium | reverse complement strand
GAGGAGCCGGCGGTCGCGCCGGAAGCCGCGGACGCGGGCCCCATGGAGGATGGGGGCAGTGCCTTCGTGGCGGACGCCGTTCCGCTGTGGATCGAGCTGGGCGCGGTCCCGGGGGTGAAGTTGGACCTTCAGATTCTCTCGGCGGCCGAAGCACCGCTGTTCGCGGTGAAAGGCACGGAGAGCGCGGGGCTCTCGCTGCGCAACATAGGGGTGCGCCGTACAGACCGGCTGATCTATCTGGTGGTGAAGAGCGCACCGACTGGAAGCGGAAAGGAGGCGCGGCGTGGCTACAACGCCGACCTTCCCTACGCGCTCACCATCCGGCCCGAAGAGGCCGGCGCGGACGCCGAGCTGGAACCCAACGACAGCCGCGCCCGCGCGACGGTGCTGCCACTGAATGGCTTTAGAAAAGGCTTCCTCTCACCCAAGGGGGACATCGACTTCTTCGTCCTGCGCACCGAGAAACCGACGCTGGCCCGCTTTCAGCTCTCGGGCGTCGAGCGGCTGGACAGCGCGCTCTCGGTGATCGACGCGAACGACAAGGAACTGCTCCGGTCGAACGACGGCGCGCTCAAGGAGCCGGAGCAGCTCAACAGCGTGAGCTGCCATCCCGAGTGCTTCATCCGCGTGGAGGGCGCGCCCAAGAAAGTGGCCGGCAAGTGGGTGTACGACTTCGAGAACGGTGAGCAGCCCTACCGTTTGAGCGTGGCGACGGTTCCGGATGACGGCAGCTGGGAACGGGAGCCGAACGGCGCTGCGGCGACGGCCACGGTCCTCGAGCTCGGACGACCGTTGCGAGGAACAGTCCATCCCAAGAAGGACAAGGACTTCTTCCGGCTGGACCTCTCGTCACAGCCTCTCAAGACGGCCATTCGAGGGACCCTGAGCGGGATCCTGAAGGTAGATGTCGGGCTCTACCTCTATCGGTTGGACGAAGACGGGGAGCCTCAGCTGGTGCAGACGTCGGATCGGGCCCCGGGCGAGCTGCCGGAATCGATCCGCTACACCGCCGAGCCGGGCAGCTATCTGCTGGAGGTCCGCGACTCAAAGCGGGGCGAATCGAACTTTCAGGACGCCTATCAGCTCACGGTGGAAGAGAGCGCGCAGTAGAGATCCACATTCTTCATCCAGGCCGGCTCAGGCTGCGCTATTCCCCCGTCATGGGTGGCGCATCCCCGGCAGGTAAAGAATCACATAGAGTCCCGGTTGGGAGAACCCCAGTCCGAAGTAATCGACGCACCGTGGATGGTGAAAACACCCGAAGCGGAGATCGGGATGAGCCTATCGATGGGCGCGGCACCCAATTGCCGAACACCGTCGAACCTATCTGTCACGAGCCTCTGCTGACTCTCGATCCCCCTACCGATACGTTCTCAAGCTCGATGAGCGTGGGGCTACAGGTCAACCGGCCCTCCGACACGCTCTGCATACATGGCGTCGGCTTGGAGGTGGCCTCGGTGAGGCTGAGCGCGGGCAAGGTTTTGCACCCCACCTCGTGGAGAGCAGTGCCAAAAAGCGGCATGCTCGTCCTTCGCCCCGAGGTTCGGGCGGGGCTGCGCGCTCATTGGGGTTGATCCGTAGAGTTGGGCGCAAGCTCCTTGACCGCCCGCAGAAGGGTGTGAGAAACCGGCCTCGGTGCACGCGGTGGTAGCTCAGGGGTAGAGCACAAGCTTCCCAAGCTTGGGGTCGTGGGTTCAAATCCCATCCGCCGCTTATTTTTTAGGTGTTTAGCTGCGCACTCAAGGGCACCTCAGCGCCCTGATCTACGTGTAGGTTACGTGTTGAGCGGATGAGAAAATGGCCGCGCCAAAGTAACGTCAGGTATGACTTTCGCAACAACCGCCAAAATCACAACCGTACGGCGTCTGGTTGCGATTTTGGTGGTCGGGTTGGGGCTAGCAGCATGCGGTGAACGACGCTTCGGCGGCATGTGTTTTATAGATGTGCCCTTAAGGGCGCTTGGGGTTAGTATATGAGCTCTTAAGAGCCGAACTAAAGCCAATCCTCGAGGTCGGACTTAGCTAGCCCGGCTTCGATACGTAGGGACTCGATCTCCGCTGCTGCCTCTTCGAGTAGGTCGGCGATGCGGTCGGGTTTACCTTCCCGGACGGACTTTCGGGTCGAGATCTGACGACGGATCTCGGCCCTTTTTCTGAGGCGGTGGACCAAGTCCTCGTTCATCGCTTCTTGCTCGCGTAGTGAAGCATCGTCAGGAGCATGTTTGCGTAGTTGCCAGCGAGAGACTGTTCACGTCGCCACTTCGGCCACCTCTTGAAGCAATGCAGGTTCGTGCCGATCCCGCGCAGAGCCTTCTCGATCAGACGGAGGACTTTCTTCTCGGTCAGGGTCTTAATCATCTCTTCCCTCGCTTCGCGGGCCGCTTGGTCCCGCGGCGGGGGCGGGTCTTACTCGAGAGGACGACGCCCCCGGCGGTAGGCGGCCGGAAGCCAACCACGCGCCTCGGTCTCGGCGCGGTGGGCAGGTTAGTGAGAGCGCCTCGCAGGAGTGCCAAGCGTACTCGGACGATCTTGAAGTCATCCTCGTCCATCTCTTCGAGACGAACTTGCAGCATGGCGAGGTCACCGAACATGCGCAGGATATGATCCCCGAGGTCCGACGCGTCGCCGCTCGCACCGTCGGGGATAGCCTGGACGATGTCCTCGGCCTCTTCCTCGTCGAACTCGTCGTATCCGGGTGTGGTTGGGACGTTAGGCATCTTCGTGTTCCGCTAAGGCGGGTTAGTGGAAAGGCTGTGTTACTTAGTGACTTCGTCGATCGCGCACGCCGCCAGAGCCTCGTCGGCCGACAGCCACGTATCCTCGCCGGACTGAAGCATGACGTAGACGCGGTCTAGGGAGACACACATCCGCCCCGCCATCATGATCGCCAGCGCTCGGTTGATTTCGCTTAGGCGTTTCGCGACGGAGCGGTGATCCTTTGCCGTGCCCTCGGACTCGACCGACGCGCCGTGGATCATGATCGCCGATCCGGGGGTCATAGACCGGTAGGAGCACGCCGATAGGAAGACCGCCGCCATCGAAGCCGCGAAGCCGTCGACCTTACACTCGACCCACAGCCCTCGGGCCTTCGCATCGCGGACGACGGACATCAGCGAAATCATAAGACTGTCCCTCTCTCACGGGTTACCGGCCCGATGGTGCTGCCTGCTTGCCCTGCACACTGCTGCCGACCCCTCAGTGGTAGTCGGTGACCTCAACCTCGTTCGCTTGACCCGCCTCGAATTGGAAGACGATCCGAAATTGGTCGTTGATCCGGATGCTGTACTTCCCCTTCAGGTCACCCTTCAGCGCCTCTGGCCTGTTCCCCGGGGGGGGAGGGGGGGGCCCGCCCAGATGAAGCGTGGGAGATTGGCAGTGGGCGCGTGCGTCGCGCTCCCGGGCAGTCGACTGGGCCACCCCGAGTCGTTGGAGGAGGCTCTCCGCGCCTTCTGAGTCGGATAGATGCCGGCATCCGGATGCTAAACGACTCAGAACGACAACTGACGCGACTTTTCGAGCGCCCGTACGGGCTGACGGGTGATGCATGTCACCCACGCACAGCTGAGCCATCAGCCTGAGCAGGTCCTCGGCTGGATGGCACGAGCGCTCAGCCCCATCGCAGCGCCCGCCGCGATGCCGCGCGAGAGAAGCGGCATCCGCGCGCTGGGTGGCAAATAAGGACCGAGCTCCAATACCGCAAGGCGCATGGGGCTCCGCGCGAGCGCCCATCCAGGCAGCTGCAAGAAAGTACCCTCATCCGAGCCCAACAGCGCCGTCAGTCTCAAGAAGCGCCCGGCCCCACCACCCCACGCTCCTTAAGTACAACCCTTTCAACCACTGTCTTCCGGGGGCCTGTACTTAGCGACACGAATAACACCGATGAGGGGCTCTTCGACCCTTGTGCCGAAAACATCGATAGGCGGTGTTTCCGGCACAAAGGTCGACGCACCCGGTTCCAGCAGGGTGTAGGGTTTGCGCCCCGAACGGAGGACTGCCTTGGCCTTAGCTCGATCCATTCTCTCCCTTGTTTGTCTGCTGGCGGTGTCCGTCACCCGAGCGGAGCCCTCCGACCCCCAACTCTTAAAGAGAGCCCGTGCGGAGCTCGACGCGGCGCTGGCGGACAAGGATTCCGAGTTTCGCGGCGAGGCGTACTCCGCCCTAGGGCTGGCGCACACCGCCGACGCGCGGGAGAAACTCGAGGCCGGGGTTACCGATCTGGATGGTAAGGTCCGCTTCGGAGCGGCGCGTGGGCTCACTTTGTTGGCCGATCCCAAGAGCAGCTCCGCGGTGACCGAGGCTTTCAAGGCGGAGAGGGGTTGGGCCATCCGGAAGGAGCTGGCCCAGGCCGCGGCGGCGATCGAGGCCCGTGCGCTGATTCCGGAGCTGGAGAAGGCGACCCACGCGCCCCAGCGCGAGCTGGCGCAAGCGGCGGCCTGGGCCTTGAGCGATCTGAAGGCGCCGCAGGGGAAGTTGGCCCTGGAACGGCTGGGCTCTCCGCCGCGCAAGAACGTCCACAAGGAGGGGGTGGATCGCTGGAGCCGCAAGGTGCTTTCCGGGAAGAATCCCGAGGGCGATGCGGCTCTCGCGGCGCGGACCCTGGCCGAGGTGGGGGGAGCTGAGGACCAGCAGCTTTTTGCCCAACAGCTCGGCGCGACCGACCGGAAGGTCCGCCTCTGGGCCGCGGCGGGATTGCTCCGACAGACCGAAGCGCCGGAGTCCCAGCAGAAAAAATAGGCGGTTAGCGCGGTCTTCGAGCAGGCAAGCAGACGGGCTGCCCTTTCACCGAGGCTCGCTTTTTTACCGCCGCCCTCGCTCGCGAAAGAATGGAGTGTGGGCTACTAAACCCTTGTGTGGGGTCGCGCGGCCCCAGGCAGTTGGTCTATTTCAAAGGGAGCGATGTCCGTGCATCCGACGAGAATCTTCAAGGGAACCTTGGCCGCCCTGCTGGCGGCTCTCCTCGCCAGCGGTTGCGCGGCGACCTCGATCACCTCGAGCCGCGACCCCGCCTTCGATTCGGTTAATTTCAAGCGGATCGCGGTCCTCTCCACCGAGACCGGTCCTCAGCAGCGAGGAGAGATCGAAGCGACGATGGTGGAGATGCTGCGTAAGCGGAACATCTCCGCCACGCGCGCGAGCCTGCTGACGCCATTGGTGGAATCGCCCTCCGTCAAGGAGGTATCCGAGCAGTTGCAGGCCCAGAGCTACCAGGCGGTTCTCGTAGTTAGGGTGATCGGCTCCGGCGTGAACCATGACCGCGCACCGATGGCCATGCCCGGATCGTCGCTCCAGGCCTCCGGTTACGGGGCTCTCAACAACCCCACCAGCGCACTGCCGCCGGACGAGAGGGTTACCTCCAAGCACTGGGCCGACTACGGAATGTGGTTGATCGAGCTCCAGTCCGGCAAGGTGGTCTGGCATTCGCGCGCCCGGGCTACCGGAGACGGCTACGCGCCGGCTTCGGCCGTCCTGAGCTCCTTCGCCGAGAGCGCGGCTCAGGAGCTAAAGAAGTCGGGCCTGGTGCTGGCGAGCTCAACCTAGGCTCCGCCGACCGCCGGTCGGGGGGACCTTGACTGAACTTTTGTTCAGGTCCACCCTGCCCGGATGCGCGGGCCGCCAATCAGCAATCCACCCAATCCCTGGGCTTCGAGCGAAGTGGAGTACCTCGATGAGATTCCAAGGTCCGCGCTCGAGCTGTTTGAGGATCACTCGCGGGAGATCCTCTCCGAGAACAAGAGCCCCGACCTGGGCTTCCGATGGAGCGTCAATCCCTACCGGGGTTGTCTCCACGCCTGCGCCTACTGCTATGCGCGGCCCTTCCACGAGTACCTGAGCTTCCGGGCCGGGACCGATTTCGACACTAAGATCCTGGTCAAGCGGGGCGCCGCCGAGCTGCTCCGCCGCGCGTTCGACCGGCCGTCCTGGAAAGGCGAGCGGCTGATGTTCAGCGGAGTGACCGATTGCTACCAGCCGTTGGAGGCTTCGCTGCGGCTGACCCGCGGCTGCCTGGAGGTCTGTGCCGAGTACCGCAATCCGGTGGGCATCATCACCAAGGCCGCGCTGATCGAGCGCGATCTCGATCTGCTCGCCCGGCTCACGCGC
>JBGTHI010000160.1:0-1699 GCA_041746295.1 Myxococcaceae bacterium | reverse complement strand
GCGCCTTGGCCACCGCCTCCGCCAGCCGAAGCGCGGTTCCGGACGGCGCGTCCTTCTTCAGGCGGTGGTGCATCTCCAGCACCTCTATGTCGTAACCGTCGCCCAGGACGCGGGCCAACGCCGCGGCGGCCTGGATCATCGTGATCACGCCGACCGACATGTTGGGCGCCATCATCAGCGCCGTCCGCTTGGACAGCGCGCTCAGCTCCTCGAGCGCCGCCGCGTTGAAGCCGGTAGAGCCGAGCACCAGGCAAACGTGGTGTACCGCGCAGAGCCGGGCGTGGTTGAGGCTCGATTCGGCCGCGGTGAAGTCGATCACCGCGTCGACCGGGCCCGCGCGGAAGACCACCTCCAGGGAGTCGGAAATTTTCACGCCCTCCAGATCGGTACCCAGCATTGGAGAGCCGGGCCGCTCGGTGGCGCCCACCAGGGTCAGGTTGGGATCTTCCCGCACCAATCGGGTGAGCACCTGCCCCATCCGCCCCGCCGCTCCGGTCACCACCGCCCGTATGCTCATCGCACCACTCCCAACCGGATAAGCTCCGCCTCGAGGTCCTTGGAGATCTCGGCGGAGAGCGGCGTCAGCGGGAGCCGCAGCCCCGCTTCCATGAGCCCCATCCGGTGCAGCGCCCACTTCACCGGAATGGGATTGGGCTCTGCAAACAATAGCCGGTGAAGCGGATTGAGCTTCAGCTGGAGCTCCTGCGCCCGAGCCAAGTCGCCCTTCAACCCCGCATCCACCAGCGCGGCCATCGCGCGGGGAACGACGTTGGCGGAGACGGAGATCACCCCCCGTCCACCACAAGCCAGCAGCGGCAGCACGGTGAAGTCGTCGCCCGAAAGCAGGACCATCCGGTCGCCACAGCGCTCTCGGATCTCCAGCGCGCGGACCATGCTGGCGGTCGCCTCCTTGACCGCGATCACCTCGGCGATGTCGCAGAGCCGGAGCAGCGTCTCCGCTATAAGATCTCCTCCCGTGCGCGACGGGACGTTGTAGGCCACCAGCGGAAAGCCCGGATGGGCCGAGGCTACCGCTTGGTAGTGCGCCACCAGGCCGCCCTGGGTCGGCTTGCTGTAGTAGGGGGTTACCACCAGCGCGGCGTCCGCACCGGCCTCCCGCGCGCGCCCCACCTGGGCGATGGTGTCCTGGGTGGAGAAGGAGCCCGCGCCGGCGATTACCGGTACCTTGCCGCCCGCGGCCCTGACCGCGCACTTCACCGCCCAGTACCGCTCGTCGGCCGACAGCGTCGCCGCTTCGCCGGTGGTGCCAATGGGGATCAGTGCCCGGGTGCCCTCCTTGAGCTGGAAGGCTATGAGCCGCGCATACGCCTCTTCGTCGATCGGGGCCTGCTCATCAGCCTGCGAAGCCCGCATCCCGCTCTTGAACGGGGTGGCCAGCGCCACCATCGACCCTTCGAGCTCCAGAGCTTTCATCACAGTTCGTCCCGCCAAAGGTCCTCGATCGCTTCCCGGCGGCGAATCACCCGGTAACGGTGCCCCTCCACCAATACCTCCGCCGGCCGCGGCCGTGAATTGTAGGTGGAGGCCATGCTCATGCTATAGGCGCCCGCGCTCATGATCGCCATCAGCTCGCCCGGCTTGGGGAGGATCATCCGGCGGCCCGAGGCGATCACGTCGGCCGACTCACAGACCGGCCCCACCAGATCCGCGGTCACCTTCTCGCCCCTCCTGGCGACGA
>JBGTHI010000159.1:0-7562 GCA_041746295.1 Myxococcaceae bacterium | reverse complement strand
TGTGCCCGATGCTGTGCCCGATGCTGTGCCCGATGCTGTGATCGTAGAGAAGCGCGCCTTCAGCGCCGCGCTCCCCCCGGTGCTCCAGGCCCTTAAGGGGCGCGACCAGATTCTGTTGGCGGGGCTCGAGACCCACGTCTGCGTCTACCAGACCGCTCGCGACCTCGCCGACAACGGACGGGTCGCCTATGTCTGCGCCGATGCGGTGGCCTCGCGCACCGACCTGGATCGGGGTATTGGGCTCTCCCTTTGCCGAGAAGCGGGCGCCATTATCACTACGGTGGAGGCGGCCCTCTTCGACCTGCTGGGTCGGGCGGAGGGCGAGGCGTTTAAGGCGGTGTTGGAGGCGGTGAAGTGAAGCAGCTCAAGAAAGCTGAAGGACCTCGCGTGGCGCCGCCCAACCCGGCGGCGATGCGTCGTGCGATCGCCGATTTCCTCAGCGCCGCCGGTCTGAACCCCACCGACCCGCTGGTGCGAGACACCCCCTCTCGCGTTGCGCGGGTCTGGGCCTCCGAGTTCCTGGACGGCTACAAGATGTCTCCGGAACAGATCCTCCAGGGCTCCACCTACAAGCTGCCACGCAACAGTCGCGCCGAGCTGGTGGTGGTGGCGGACCTCCGCTTCCACTCGATCTGCCCGCATCACCTGCTGCCCTATGAGGGCCGCGCCCATCTGGCCTACCAGCCGTCCCGAACGGTGGTTGGCTTTGGCCGGCTGACCAAGCTGGTCGATTGCTTTGCCCACCGGCTGGTGCTGCAAGAGGCGCTGGCCCAGAACGTCGCGGCGGCGCTCTATCGGGTGTTGGACTGCTCGGCCGCCGCTTGCATTGTCGAGGCTCGCCAAGCCTGCTTGCGACTCGCGGAGCATGGCCAGTCCGAAGCGCGGACCTTCTCTGAAGCCTACGAGGGGGGTCTGAGCCGTCCGGGCGATCTCCGTCGAGAGCTCTGGGCGCGTTTGGGTAGCCGGCTCTTGAAGCCGCGGGAGTCGGAATGAGCGGCAATCCCTATCCCGCTCCCGGGCGGGTCTCGGCGGAGCTGATGACCGAGCTTCGGGGTCTGCTGGAGAAGATACTCGCGCCTGAGCAGCTGCTGGTCGAGACCGAGGCGCTGGAGCGGTACGGCCGAGATGAGTCGGACACCGCCGAGTACCCGCCCCAGCTGGTGGCGCTTCCGGACTCCACGGACCAGGTCTCACGCGTGGTTCGGGCCTGTCACGACCTTCGCGTTCCGGTGACCCCTTGTGGGGCGCGCAGCGGGAAGAGCGGCGGCTCCCTTCCATTGCAGGGTGGGCTGATGCTGAGCCTGGAGCGGATGCGTCGCATCCAGTCGATCTCCACGGAGGATCTCACCGCGGTGGCGGAGCCCGGGGTGATTACCGGCGACTTCATGAAGGCGGTGGAGGAGAAGGGGCTCTTCTACCCGCCCGATCCCAACTCGTGGGAGTTCTGTACGCTCGGCGGGAACATCGCGGAGAACGCCGGTGGGCCCCGCGCGCTGAAGTATGGCGTCACCCGCGAGTACGTGCTCGGACTGGAGTGGGTCCTGCCCGATGGAGAGGTGATCCGCGTCGGAAAGAGCACCATCAAGGGGGTGGCCGGCTACGACCTGGTGGGCCTCTTCGTCGGATCCGAGGGCACCTTGGGTGTCGCCACGTCGATCACCTTCCAGCTGATTCCGCTGCCCAAGCAGGTACAGACCGCGCTGGTAAGCTTCCCGTCGGTGCGGGAGGCGGCCGCGGCGATCAGCGCGGTGCTCGCCGCAGGGCTTCTGCCCCGGACCCTGGAGCTGCTCGACGATGTCTCGATCGCCGCGGTGAACGGCCGCGGCTTCACCTTCCCTATTTTCGATGGCGGGGGCGCGGCGGTGATCGCCGAGGTGGATGGAAACGACGCCGACGCGGTCTTCAACGAGCTGGCCGCGGTGGGGGAGATCTGCGAGCGCGTCGGCCAGGGAGAAGCCCTGGTCGCTCAAAACGAAGAGCAGAGGCGGCGGATCTGGGCGGTCCGGCGCGAGGTCTCCACCGCCCTGCGGGCGATGAAGCGGTACAAGATCTCCGAGGATATCGCCGTGCCCCGATCGCGCATTCCGGAGGCGATCGACGCTCTGAAAGCGCTGGGTCGGGAGAAGGGGCTCACCGTGGCCACCTACGGCCATGCGGGGGACGGAAACCTGCACGCCAACGTGCTCTACAGCGGCCCCCACGAACGGCCGCAGGTCGATGAGGTGGTCGAGCGGATGATGCGCCTGACCGTTGAGCTTGGAGGGACTATTAGCGGCGAACACGGGATAGGGTTGGCCAAGAGGCAGTTCCTGGGGCTGGAGCAGTCCCCGGCGGTCATTGCCCTCCAACAGGCGCTCAAAACTGCGATCGATCCATTAAGTATCTTCAATCCCGGTAAAATTTTTCCTATTTGACGCACTCTGCAAACCTCGCACTCATCCTCACCTTCTAGCGAAACGAAATCGCTGCTCGCGCGTCCTAACAAACGAATCGAAAGGAGGTCTGACTCATGCGCAGCGCGAGGTTCGAGGAAGGGCTTTCAAGTTATCTCCATCAGCTGAAACACACCCAGCTCACTCGAGAGCAGGAGTACGACCTCGCCCGGAAAGCAAAGAGGGGAGACGCGGCGGCACGTGAGACACTCGCCCGCTCGAATCTGGCCTTCGTAGTGGCCACTGCGCGGAAGTTCGCCAACCGCGGCGCGCGGCTCGACGATCTGATCCAGGAGGGCAACATTGGCCTGATGAAGGCGATCGAGCACTTCGACCCGAAGAAGAACGTGCGCTTCGCCACCTATGCGGTCTGGTGGATCCGCGCGTACGTGACCCGCTACCTGAAGGACAACCGCAGCCAGGTCCGGGGTGGGCAGGGCGAGCGGGTGAGCATGGCCGACTTCTCGCTTGACGCCGCCATGGACGAGGAATCGGACATGACCTTCCTGGAGCGGATCGAGGATCCCGGTCAGGGGCCTCAGGAGGCGTACCTGTCGCAAGAGAAGGACAACGAGGTCCGCCAGGCGCTGACCCGCGTGAAGAAGCGGTTGGGCGATTTAGGGTGGGACATTTTGCAAGAGAGGCTGACGCAGGACAAGCCGCGCACGCTGGAGGAGCTGGGTGCCCGGTGGGGCGTCTCGCGAGAGCGGGTCCGTCAGGTGGAGCTACGGACCAAGGACTTCCTGGCCCGGTATCTCTCAGGTCTGGAAGCCGGGCACGAAGACGAAGAGGAGGCCTCGTTCTCCGACGCGGCGTAACACCAGCCGACACATGGCCGGGCATGGATCGAAAGCAGTAGGTCTCTGAGCAGGTAGGTGGCAGACTGTTGCCTGCTACTTGCCATTCAGAGAAGGAGCCTTTCGCCGTGCGAGCCGAACAGGATCTAGGACACGTCCCGCTGCGGACGCCTGTCAAACAGCACCTTCTCCAACTGCTCCTCAAGCAGGCCCGCGAGAACAGCAAGGTCGCGGTCGTTCACAAGAGAGACGGCCGGTGGCAGGAGGTCACTTGGCCGGCGCTCTTGGAGCGGGTCAGGCGCGTGTCGGACGCGTTGGTCCGTTCGGGGGTCAAACCGGGGGAGAGGGTCGCCATCTTCGCCGCCACCTCGTTCGACTGGGTGGTGTGGGATCTGGCGATCAACGCCGCGGAGGCGATCGTCGTTCCGATCTACCCATCGAACACCGCAGATGAATGCCGGTACGCGGTGACCAACTCCGGTGCCAGCGTCCTGTTTGTGGACGATGACGCGAGCGACGGCAAGCAGCCCGGACGGCTGAGCCGGGTTCGAAGTCGCCTAGAAGCGATGCCTGAGCTTAAGACGATCTACGTCCTGATTGGGGCGGGCTCGGACAGCAGGGAGCGTCCGGCTTCAGCTCTGGAGGAGAGCGGAACGGCGGCGCCTTCGAGCTTCGAGCAGCGGGTCGAGCGGCTGGATATCAACGCTCCCGCCTGCCTGGTCTACACCTCCGGCGCTACGGGCGATCCGAAGGGCGTGATCCTGACCCTCGCCAATTGGGGCTATGAGGCGCAGGCGGTCGAGGAGGCCCGGCTATTGGTTCCGGAGGACTCGGCGATGTTGTTTCTTCCGCTGGCGCATGTCTTCGCGCAGGTGGTCAAGTCGACCTGGCTGGTGTTGGGCCTCCAGCTGATTTTCGCCGAGTCGATGGACAAGCTCCTGGCCGGGCTCGCCGAGACCCGTCCTACGGTGCTGCCGGCCGTGCCTCGGGTGTTCGAGAAGATCTTCGCCGCCGTGGTTGCCAACGGGCAGGCCTCGCCCGGCCTCAAGGGGCGACTGTTCAAGTGGGCCTACAGTCTCTTCGAAGAGTACGTCGAAGCGCGGCTGCAGGGCCGAGAGTATACCTCGCTCGAGTTCGCCCTCGCGCGGAAGCTGGTTTTCTCCAAGATTCGTTCGACCATCAGCGAGAAGCTGGGCGGTAAGATGCGAGTCCTGGTCTCGGGCGGCGCGCCACTCGCTCCGAAGATCGCCTACTTCTTCGACCTGCTCGGCTTCCAGGTGCTCGAGGGGTACGGCCTCACCGAGACATCGGCCAGCGCCACCTGCAATCGCCCGGGCGGGATCAAGATCGGCACCGTGGGTCCTGCGTTGCCGGGCACCGAGCTCAAGATCGCTCCCGACGGAGAGGTGTTGATCCGCGGCGGCGGCGTGATGAAGGGCTATTACCGGAACCCCGAGGCGACGGCCGAGGCCATCACCCAAGACGGCTGGTTCCACACCGGCGACATCGGCGAGCTGGATGCCCAGGGTTACCTCAAGATCACCGACCGCAAGAAGGACATCATCGTGACCGCGGGCGGGAAGAAGATCCCACCGCAAAATCTGGAGAACCAGCTGAAGACCTTCCCGCTGGTCGCGCACGCGATGGTCTTCGGGGATGGCCGCAACTACCTCACGGTGCTCCTGTCACTGGGCGAGGAGTCGATGCGCAAGCTTCTCGAGAGCCAGGGGCAACCGGCTGGCAGCTACGCTGAGATGGTGGGGCGTCCGGCGGTTCGGACCGAGGTTCAAAGGGTGATCCAGGCGCTCAACGCCGAGCTCCCTCCGCACGCAACCCTGAAAAAGTGGGCGCTGGCCGACCACGAGTTTAGCCAGGAGACGGGAGAGATCACTCCGACGCTCAAGGTGAAGCGCAAGTACTGTGTCGAGCGCTACCGCGTACAGCTGGAAGGAATGTATAGCTAGCCGTCTTTGGAGGCCGGCTTGGTGGGATTGGCCTCTCGGGAGGGAGCAGCGGTTCCGCCCTGGGTGCCGGTCAGGTGCTGAGGGGGTTTGACCTCGCCCGTCGACTCCTCGTCCTGATTGAAACCCTTTTTGAAGTTCCGGATCGCTTGGCCCAGGGACGAGCCGAGCTGTGGGAGGCGGGTGGCGCCGAAGAGCAGCAAGAGGGCGGCGAGAATCAGTAGGATTTCACTCATCTTCAGGCCCAAGGACCACCTCCGGGTGCGGGATTTCAGGACAGCGATAAGGCTCAATCTTTGAGTGTCGAGTCAAGGACGGTCGTGCAACTTTAACGTTTCGCGTCGGGGGACTGCTGGTAGCTTATTTCAAACGGACGCTTCCGCGGAGCAATCACCCTGGTCCTTGCCACTTCATCCGGCGCTCAGCCTCCTCCGGAGTCCTCGGCGGTGGTTCTTGTCGTTGACGACGATCCCGACATCCTTGAGGCTCTGGCCGAGATTCTGGAGGCGGAGGGTTTCAATGTGCGCCGCGCCCGCAACGGCCTCGAAGCGCTCGATCAGCTTTCCGAGGCCACGGTCCCAAATCTGGTCCTGTTAGATCTTATGATGCCGGTCATGGACGGATGGGAGTTTGCGCAGCGGATGCGGCAGAATCCAGCCTTCCCCCAGGTTCCGATTATCGTCCTCAGTGCGGACAGAAACGTCGGCAGCAAGGCGCGTGAGATTGGAGCGGTGGGCCACCTAGCCAAGCCGTTCGAGCTGAACGATCTGCTGGAGATGGTTCGAGCCCACGTCACCTCTGCGGTCTCGACCGGTGCGGTGAGCTAAGAGCCTTCCCGCCATGTCAGATCTGAACGCCAAGACCGTTCTGGAGACCGAGATCCCCGCACTACTGGCGAGCAAGCCTGAGATCCGCAAGGAGATCGACGCGGTGATTCACTTTCAGGTCAGCGGAGAGGGTGGAGGGACCTGGACGATCGACCTGACCCGGCCTTCCGATTGGGTGACTTCCGGCGCGCAAGGCACCCCGAAGATGACCCTCTCCGTCAGCAACGATGATTTCGTGAAGATTCGCCGTCGGCAGCTCAATCCCCAGATGGCGGCGCTCCAGGGAAAGCTCAAGTTCAAGCCGATGGATATGGGCTTGGCCATGAAGCTCGGGAAGCTGTTCGGTTAGACCGCTGCTGGAGCCGGGAGTGTGAGGTCTTCCGTGAGCCAGTGGGCGAAGTCTTCAGGGACCGACGAAGAGAGCGTTCCGTCGTCGTTCAGGAGCCCTTTCTCCTGAAGACGATCCGCCGTCTGCGCCAAGCGAGCGATGGCTCCCTGGCTGTCGGGCTCCACAGGCTCTCTGACGATTGAGCTCTCCGACGCAGGCCTCTGAAGCTCGATCAGCTTGCCGGGAACCGTTGCGCCCTCCAGGAGCGTGTTGGTCGACTCCGATCTGAACCGCCGCCTGATCCGGCTTGCCGAGGATGCGGTGGTTGTCATTCATCAGTGAGATCCCACCGAAAACCGGGATGAAGGAGAGCCCCTCTGTCTCGACGTACTCCTGGACTTCTCGAACGATCCGCTGGATCCATCGGCGACGTTTGGCGGTGAGCCCGGCTGCGAGAGTCGGGTATGCCCGTTCGAGCTGCCCCAACACATCCCAGGGGGCGGCTCGAGCGGAGCCAGACTGTCCCGCAGAGGCCGGACGGGCGGGGGGCTGCGAGGGAGGAATCTTCAAGGTATGAGATTATCCAGCCTTGGGTCGACAGGTTGCGCTCTACCGAAACGCCAACGAACTAAGGCTTCTTGAACAGGGCTTCGGCGGTGGAGAGCAGGGCCCCTTTGACCTCCTCCCCCCGCTTGCCGCCTTCGCCTATCTGGAAGAACTCGCAGAAATTGGCCGACTCCTTGTCGCTGGGAACTTCGGCGAAGGGCTCCTTGCAGGTCTTCGCCACGGTTGGGTCGAAGTGGCGGCAGTGGATGCAAGCACGGAGCTCCGCATCGCAGGCGGGACAGGTGTCGCGGCGCCCCACCTGGTTTCCGACGATCGGGAGCTGCGCTCCACACTGGCCGCAGCCGGCACTTCCTTCCATCAATACCTCCTTACCCGGGCCGCTCTCCGGCGTGCTATGGAGCGGTTTGCTCGTGAGCCACGGATATCGCCCCAAGGACCATTACTTCAAGAAGGCCAAGGATCAGGGCCTGAGGGCGCGGTCCGCATTCAAGCTGGAGGAGATTGCCCGGCGGTTCGGTCTGTTCCGCACCGGCAGTGCAGTGCTCGATCTGGGTGCCGCGCCGGGCGGGTTTCTGCAGATCATCGCCGCCGCGGTGGGGCTGAAGGGCAGGGTGATCGGGATCGATCTGGTACCGATTCGCCCGATGGGC
>JBGTHI010000158.1:0-3147 GCA_041746295.1 Myxococcaceae bacterium | reverse complement strand
GCCCATCGGGGTGGATCGCGATCCGCCCTTCTCCGCTTCTCCCGGTGATCGCCACGCCACCGTCCGGGCTGCGGCTGAGCACCAGCTCTACCCCCGGCGAGGCCCGGAGCAGCGCTAACAGATCGCGCGCGGGAGCCCCATAGCTTCGGAGCGCCGCCGGCCCGGGCGCACTGCGCCAGCCCTGCGCCCCCCGAAAGTAGAGATGCGCCAACATGTTGCCGTTGATCGCCACCACCGCGTCGAAGCCATCCCAAGTCTTCCAGGGCTCCTCCAGCTGCTCCTGGTTAAGCTGCGTCGGGTTTCCGCGCCAGCTCCGCAGGCCGGCGGCCTCCAGCGGAGTGCGGATATCGACGTTGGTCTTCACGTCGACCATCCCGTGGTCGGAGAGCACCGCGTAGATCCGATCCTTGTCCTGGCCCAGCCGCTCGCTGGCCTTGCGGTACCGCCCGATCTCCGCGTCGGCGTGGCGGACCAACGCCACGTAGGTCTCGTCCATCCCGGCCATGTGGTGACGGCCGTCAGGACTGGTGAAGGTGATCCACTGCACCTTGGGGCGGCGGGCGAGATCGTCTATCGCCGCATCCACGACCAACGACTCCGCGCGGAAGAAGTCCGGGAAGAGCCAGGGGCCCAGAGCCGGTATCTTGGAGAGCAGCCGGACGCCGGCGTTCTGCTCCCGGTACTTGGCCATGCTGAAGTTCCAGCCGAACATCCGCTTCCAGACCGCGCCGCGGTTGACGTAGCTGTTGAAGGTCGCGGAGTGCATCGGCGCAAACCGCTCGAAGAGGGTCCTGGGCTCGGCCGCGAAGTCGCCGTTCATCAGCCGGAAGGTCCGGCCGACGTAGTTCCGAAAGCCGCCCTCTTCCCGCGCTCGATCCAACCAGCGGAGCCCACTCACCCCACTGGTGGCGGCATCCCGGCCGGTGATGAAGGGATAGAAGCCGTAACCGGTCATGCTGGGGAAGGCGGCGATACCGTCTTTCACCCAGAGCCCTTCGGAGATCAGCCGGGCGATGTTGGGCAGCCTGCCGGCATCGAGCTCGCGCTGGAAGATCGCCTGACTCAGCCCGTCGATCAGGAAATAGGTCAGGTAAGGCGGAGAGGCGGGCTCGCCTCGCGGCGGCGGGCCGAACGGGCCCCACGGTGGCATGAAAAGGGCCATGGCCAACACCGCTGCCACGGAAAAGGCCCGCCACCCTCTTCGTTGAATCCACCGTTTTCGTTTCAAAGCGCCGCGACTCCTTTATACCGAGGACGGGGCTTCTTCATCCAAGCGTCTAAAAATTTAGGATCAGCATGAGCCTGACTGAACGTCTCGAAGCGATCACCGGGCGGTTCGCCACCGCGCACTACCGCCGCCCGGCCTGGGCGCTTCTGCTGGCCATCCTCGTCACCGGCCTGGCCTGCACCTTCGCCGGGAGGCTCAGGCTCAACGCCGACCTGACCGAGCTCCTTCCCCGTTCCTTCCAAAGCGTGCGGGACATCGACAAGCTGCGGGTCCGCTTTGGCGGGATGGGCTATATCGTGGTGGCCGGCCTCAACGCCGAGCCCGAGATCCTGCGCCGTTTCGCCGACGAGATGGCGCCCAAGCTGGAGAAGCTGCCGGAGACCCGCTTCGTCGACTATAAGCGGGCCGATCGGTTCTTCGAGGACCGCGCTTTCTACTATCTGGAGCCGGCCGATCTGGTGACGGTGCGCGACCGGATCGCCAACCGGATTGACTACGAAAAGCGGATCCAGAACCCGCTCTATATCGATCTCGAGAGCGACGAGAACTCGAGGCCCCAATCGCCGCCCTCGCTCGACTTCTCCGACATCCAGGCCAAGTACCAGGGGACCGGCAACAACCGCTTGGCCGGCCATGGGGAGACCTACTACCTGGATCCCCAGGAAAAGATGATCGTGCTCCTGGTCAAGCCGAATGGGAATTCGGCCAACCTGGGTTACGCAAAAAAGGCGGTCACCCAGGCGGAGGAGTTCCTCAAGTCGCAGGACTTGAGCCGCTTCGGGCCCAACTTCCGGGCGGAGATCACCGGCACCTATAAGAAGAAGGTCGACCAGCAGCGGGAGATCACCTCCGACCTGGCGCGGTCGTCGATAGTCACCCTGATCCTGTTGATCGCTTATCTGATCTTCCACTTCCGCTCGGCGCTGGCGGTGGTCTTCACCCTGGTGCCGGTGTTGAGCGCCTTGACCTGGACCTACGGCTTCGTGGGCGCGGTCTACGGTCAGGTCAATTTGCTCACCGGCTTTCTCGGCGCGATCCTGGGCGGCCTGAGCGTGGAGCACGGCATCCACCTCTTGGGCCGCTACACCGCGGAGCGCGGTGAGGGCAAAGGGCCGGAGGAGTCGGTCCGCAACGCCTTTGCCCATACCGGCTTCGCCGCGATCATCTCCTCGCTGGTGGCGGCGCTCACCTTCTTGAGCCTGGCGATCTCCGAGTTCCGCGCGTTCCGGGAGTTCGGGGTCATTGCTGGGGTCGGCATGGGGGTCAGCGTTACCGTGTATCTCTTGGTGCTGCCCGCCCTGCTCGGATTGGCCGAGAAGCTTCGGCTGCGGATGGGAACGGGGCTGGTGAAGAACCTCGATCGGTCGGAGATCGCCCGCTGGATGCCGCGCCACTACCGCGGTTTCGTGATCGCCACCGCATTGATGGTGGGCGGTCTCATCACTTTCGCGCCGATGGTCCGCTTCAACTACGACTTCTCAGCGCTGGACGACGTCACCCTACCCTCGGTGCAGCTCGACAAGAAGATCGACAAGATCCTGGGCCACTCCCAGACCCCGGTGGTGGTGCTGACCGACACGGTGGAGGCGGAGCGGGAGGCGGCGGCCAAGCTGCGTGAGCGGAAGAAGGCGGCGGGGCAGAGCTCCACCATCGACTTTGTGCTGGGGCTGGAAGATCTGGTTCCACCTCAGCAACAGGAGAAGCAGCGGTTGATCCGCGAGATTGCCGCCACGCTCAAGAAGGTGAAGCCGGGCAGTCTGAAGCCGGAGGCCCGTGCCGAGCTTGAGCGGGCCGAGCGGCTGACGCGCGCGGAGCCATTTGGCAAAGCGGAGCTTCCGGACAGCATCCGGCGCCAGTTCCAGGGAGCTGACGGCAATGAGGGCGGCTTCGTGCTGGTCTTCGCCAACGTCAGCCTGGCC
>JBGTHI010000157.1:0-2781 GCA_041746295.1 Myxococcaceae bacterium | reverse complement strand
CGGGCGGCGAACGCCATCAAGGCCCCGGTGCCCACCACACCCACCGTGGCCAAGGCCGCGGCAGGCTTCACCCCGATGCGGATGAAGTTGAGCGGCGTGTTCAGTCCACCATCGAAGAGGATCAGCACCAGCGCGGCGGTTCCAAGCCGGTAGGTGAGCTGGAAGTCGGTGAAGGCGATTCCGCCAAGCCCCTCCGAGCCCGAGGCGATGCCCACCGCGATGAAGAGCAACGCCACCGGAACGCCGACCCGTCCCGCTGCGCGGCTGGCCAGCACGCTCAGACAGAGGAGGGCTCCGAACGTCGTAAGGAGGACTGCGGTGCCGTAGGGCTCGGAGACCAACATCAAGGTGCCCTTCGTAACATGGCGGGTCACCATTGCCAGATGGGCGCGAGTTCGATAACGCAGCGCCGGTGCGACAGTCCTTCCGGTTGCGGCGAATTCTCGATCAGCTCAGACCCCTGATTGCCGCCGACACGCGGAACCCCGGGGGCGACGAGGCGCGACTGGCGGAGAGGCTGGTCGAAAGCCTCCAGCCGCTGAAGCCGGACGGGCTGTTGCGGAAGGAGCTCCCGACTGGCGCGGGTCGAGGCGCCTATCTCTTCGCCTGGTGGGGGAAGCCGAGGCTGCTCCTCAATGCTCATCTCGACACCGTTCCCGCGTCCGAAGGTTGGAGCGGCGATCCGCTCGCGCTGCGCCTTCTGGAGGACCGGGCGATGGGGTTGGGCACCGCCGACACCAAGGGGGCCATTGCGGCGATCCTCACCGCGCTGGAGGAGGCGCCGCCGCGCGACTGCGCCGTCCTCTTCTCAGGTGACGAAGAGGGTGACAGCGCCTGCATGGAGGGGTTCCTGCGCGATCTCCCAGCCGAGGCCGCATCGCTGCGACAGGCGATCGTCTGCGAACCGACCGGCTGCAGGGTGGGTACTCGCCACCGGGGGATCCTATCCGGCGAGGTCGAGGTCCGCGGAGAAGGCGGCCACTCCTCGCGCGCCGATGGGCTCTCCGCGCCGATCTGGGAGGTCTCCCGGATCGCCGCGGCGTTGGGGGAGTGGGGCTTGGAGCAGCGGGCGCACGGGCCGGACGGCTTCCCCGGGCTCTGCTTCAACCTGGCCGAGGTACGCGGGGGGGTGGCCTACAACGTGGTGCCCTCACGGGCGGCTTTGGTCTTCTCGCTGCGGCCACCCCCTGGAGCGCCCCTCGATTCGCTCAAGAAGGAGATCGAGACCCGGATCCGAACAGCCTCGCCGGACGCGGCGATCCTCTGGAGACTGGCCCAGCCGCCACTCTCGACGGAGCAGCTCCAGAGCTTCACATCTTTCCTGGGGGCGGCCTGCGCCAAGCCTATTGACCTGGGCTTCTGGACCGAGGCGGCGTTGCTCGAGCGCGCCGGAATCTCGGCGGTGGTCTTTGGACCTGGAAACGTCGAGCAGGCGCACCTCGCCGACGAGTGGGTGCTGTACTCGCAGCTTGAAAGGGCTGCCGAGACCTTCGTCCAGAGCCTGCAGAGCTTGTGATGCAACCGCCCGACACCATCTCGCGTTTTCTCTGGAGCATCGGCAAGCGCGAGGATTCCGACTTCTACCTGAACCTCTTTCGCGCCGAGGCGAAGGAGCGGTTTGCGGCGATCGCGGTCGACAACCCGGTCGTCACCCACGCTCTGCCGGCGTTGCTCGGCGACGTTCGGTTCCTGGCTGACCTGGGCTTAATCCCAATTCTGGTGTTGGGACTGATCGACGCCCACGAGGCGGCCGCCCACGCCGCCACGTTGGTGGAGGAGCTCGCGCGTGTGGGAGTTCCGGCCCGGGCCATCCCGGAGGGGTTGGAGGGCGGCTGCGGCAGTGTGGTCCGCGCCTGCGCCCGCGAGGGGACCATTCCGGTGGTCGCCCACCGGTCCCATTCCGGCGAGCCGGTGGCCCACCGATTCGACCGGTTGGCGGCGCTGGTTTCGGAGCTGAGCACCCGGAAGGTCGTCTTCCTCCAGCGGCGTGGCGGCCTGATGATCGATGGCCAGCGACTGGGGATCGTGGAGCTGGGCGGGGATCAGGCCACGCTGATGGCCTCCCCCGAGGTCTCCAAGAAGCAGAAGATGATCCTCACCGGCATTGCCGGGCTGCTGGATCGGCTCACGCACCGCTGCACCTTCGCGCTCACCTCGCCCCTGGAGCTGCTCCGCGAGCTGTTTACCGCCAGCGGCTCCGGAACCTTCGTGCGCCGGGCTGCCAAAATTGAGTCCCATGGTGACTTCAACTCGTTGGATCGGGACCGGCTCCGCGCCCTTTTCGAGTCGGCTTTCGAGCGGCCCCTGGCGCCGGACTTCTTCGATCGGCAGGTCTCGCGAATCTATCTGGAGGAGAACTACCGGGGCGCGGCGATAGTTAACGAGACCGAGCTGGGCACCTATATGAGCAAGTTCGCGGTGGATCGTGAGGCGCAAGGCGAAGGCATCGGCCGGGATGTCTGGAACGCCCTGATTGCCGACCATGCCCGGGTTTTCTGGCGCTCTCGCGCGGCCAACCCAGTGAACAACTGGTATGCGCGGGAATGCGACGGTCTGCTGCGGGGTCCCACCTGGCAGTTCTTCTGGCGCGGCATCCCGGTGGAGAAGATCCCGGAGGCGGTCGCCTTCGCCATGGGGCAGCCTAAGGACTTTCCACCGAAGCTCGGAGCGTAGATCCGCTTGGTGCGCTTCGACCTGGCCATTGTGGGGCACGTCACCCACGATCTGGAAGGGGCCGATGGAGCGTGGCGGCCTGGCGGCGGGGCGCGACCGTGTTGAGCG
>JBGTHI010000156.1:0-7002 GCA_041746295.1 Myxococcaceae bacterium | reverse complement strand
TGCTCGGCTCACGCTTGTTTGAGGTCTAGATACAACACGACGGACTACAGCTTGCGCGCGCGCTCAAGATCGACGTGTTCGAAGGCACTCTTCATTCGATCGATCTCCGGAGGCCGAGCGCCGAGCTTCGCAGCCACCTCTCGCCAGGTCGCGGTGGCTGTCGCAACCTCTTTCGCAATCCCTCTCGCAGCAGGGGCACTCAGACTGAAGTAGTCGGCCACCGACAGGACGAGGTCAAGGTCACATGTTCCCTCATCCAACGTGATGCTGGTGGTCAGGATCCGCGGGCGCACATCGGCGGGAACTGGATTGAGGTCGTAGACGGGCGACAGTGTCCAGCCCTTTCCCGCCGTCAGAAGGAAGCCATGGTTACGGAGGTGGTCATCCACGTTTGAGATGAGGACGTTGAAGACCATTCGACGGTAGAGTTCACGTGCATCGGACGCACCTCGTGCGCCATGCTGGCCCAGCACATCTACGAGCTCGGGGTAACTGCCATGCGTTCCGTCCTTTAGCCCCATCATCGACAGGGCAGAGAGGAACGGGATTCTCGCCGCACCTTGGCGATCAAACCGGCGGGAGAGAAATACGGGCTTCTCGGCAACTCGGATCAGCTCGTTCTTTGGCGTTCGAATGCCTGCGCGAGCGGCGAGCTGCAAGGCTACGGTTTCCCAAAGCTCCACGCTGTAGTCATCCGTTTCCTTTGGAAACTTGGCAATCGCCAGATGCCCATGCTGGTCGAGGACCGACGCCTTGGGGCGCGCACCTCCAAGTGAAGAGCCAGGCGCGAAGATAAGCCGGAGATCCTCGTCGGTTTCCTCGTCCCGCAAGATCCGCTCAGTGACTTGCAGGAGATGACCCAGCTTGAGAAGTCCTGGAACCCCCGAACCAACGGGAGATTGAAATTCCGCCTCGCCAACCCTCCGGAAGCGAAGGGCCCCCAGGCGGGAGGTGTCCGAAACTCCGAGCAGATAGTCGACCTCCATGAGGGTTCGCACCGGACGTCGCTCCCGTTCAGCGAGCCTTCGCTCCGCCCGCTGCATGAGCCGTCGACCCCAGCTATCGGGGGCGGAGTCTCCAATGGAACCGAAGATCGGAGCTGCCCCCGTCGGGGCAAAAGCACCGCGCCCGAGGGTTAGCGCCGGCTCAAGCGAAAAGCGGGCACCATCGGACAACCATGAAGGGTGGTATTCGAAGCTGGTCGCCTCCGGCCCACGTCGAGCATGGCGGTGAAGAGTCCCTACCCTCTTCAGGCCTGAGACAAAGTCGATGTGGACTTCGATGTCACTCGGCGTCATCGCCATGCCTAGATCGAGGGAGTCGAATGCGCTGTGGTAGCTGCTCGTTCGCTAAGGCCAAGCCTGTTTGATCGTGGCTTGGATCGGCGAGCTGCCCGAGCCCGTCGAGAAGGCCGAGCGCCTGAAGAACAGCCGCATAGATCCCCATGCTCACCGTGTGGTCCCCGGCTTCGATGCGCCGGAGCGTAGGCCTGCTGGTAAAGGCTCGCTGGGCGATCACCTCGGCCGGCAGCCCACGTCGGCGACGCGCATCGCGGATGTCATGCCCAAGCTTTCGGAGCGTCTGTCGGACGGACAGTGAAGGTCGGTGTGGGGTCGGCATTATGGAACCTTCCTGTTCCATTAACATAGCGTAGCGGAACAGGAAGATTCCAACTCGATGACCCCACCCCCGTACTCGGATGAACCGAATACCCCGAAATTGCGGAATTCGTTCTTCAGAGTACAGCTCCGCAGGACGGGCTAGAGAGCGGAGAGGTGAGATCTCGAGGAGAGGTCTCCCCGCCGAGCGACTCTCGGCGGGGGCCTTCTGGTTTCAATGGCTTACCGGAACGCCTGTCAAAACGACCCCGTTGAATCCCAGGAGCCACTTCCGAGACCCGGGAGCGCTCCCGACGTTTGCGCACTGAAGAGCTCGCATCTCGAGGGGCACACCCGTCCACGGTTCTTCAACGTCACCGTCAGTCGCGCGTCGCCGGCTGCTGCTGCATGATGCAGTGCACACCACCACCGCCGAGGTTCACGTTCTCGGCGTCGATCAACACCACCTCGCGGCCCGGGAACGCCTTCTCCAAGATTTCCTTCGCGCGGAGGTCCTTTTCGTGGATGCTCTCCGGACGGCCCGGCTTCCAGAACTTCTGACCTATCACCTTGCCGTTGGTGATCATGTAGTTGAAGTAGCTATTTGGCTCAATCACCTGGATCGGCTGGCCCTGAGGGAAGCCGGAGCCATCGAGGTAGTTAATCGTGGCCATGAAGTCATAGACGCTGTCCCCCGGGACGAGCGTATGCATGATGGTGTCCGGCACGTGCATCCGGATGATCGTGAACGGGTTGCCATCCTGGTCGGTCGCGTGCTTGAGGATCTGGTAGTTGCGCTCCATCCGCTCGCGGTCAATCGCGGCGAACGGATCGCGCGCGGCCTCTTCCTTGGTCACCTCCGCCAGCAGGATGGTGGTGGGATTGACGAACTTCACGAACTCGTCGGTGTGACCGCCTGGGGTGACCGCGGTGTACGGGTGCGGCGCGGGCGCGAGCGGACCGTTGATGGTGTGCTCGTCCGCGATCAGACCCTCGCCCAGCCAGATCACCTTCTCCACGCCCAGCACGCGCTTGAATTCCGCCTCCGCGAGGGCCTTGTCGCCGTTGTACTGAGGGTTGCGCTGCATCACGACGTGCTCGGGGACCAGCATGGTGCCCTTGCCGTTGAATTCCATCGTTCCACCTTCGATGGTCATGGTGGACTTAATGGTGGGGACGCCAATGTCCGCGGCGATCAGCCGGTCCACCCTCTCCTCAGTCACGCTGGCCTCCGCGGCCTCTTCGGAGACGCCCGCGTAGCCCCAATAGTTGAAATCGAAGTCGACGATCTTCACCGCTCTTTTGTCGGCGGAGCGGACGAAGAACGGGCCCATGTCCCGTATCCACACGTCGCCGTGCTCCACGGTGTGAAACTCGACGTGATCGAACGGGATGTTGTTCGCGCGCCAGTCGGTCTTGAGCTTGGCCCGCTCGCTCGCGTCATTCACGATCATGTCCACCTTCACGTGACCATAGGTCTCACGGATCAGGTCGCGGTACACGACCTCGCTCGGACGGTCTTGGACGTTCTCGTACGTGGGCGAGCTCATCCAAAGCGACTCCTGCCGCTCCCACTCACCGGGGACAATGAACCTGTCCGAATCGAGCTCCAACCCACTCTGGCCGAACGATCCTGGCGCACGGGTCCGCTCAGAGGTCGCTGCGGCATCAACCGTCCTCGCCACGCCTCGACCCTGCAGGTCGCCTCGCAGGGTCCCCCCCGGCTCAGTTACCCCCGCAATCCTGTGATCAAGCAGCTGGCGCCGGTCAGCCTGGGGCCCGGCCCCCCATGCGATCTCGTCTCGTTGGGCAGCCCCAACCGCTCTCGCCGCCGCAACTCTCGCGTCTAGCGCTCGGAACTGCTCAGCATCGGGCAAGACGTAACTAGCGGGGTCGCCGACAGCCAAGGCCTTCGGAGCCGCGGCGGTGGGATTGAGAATACTCCAAACCAGCGGGGGGGAGACAAGCGTCCGGACCGGCGCCCACCGGTCGCCTCCAGGGCCAGGAGCGGATGGGAGATTGACTGCGCTGGCGGCCATGGGTCACCTCACTCCATTGGTTGCGGCCCCTACGACCCTTTTTCCTACATGTGCGAGGAAAGTTTCCGCGCACAATCCTGGCTTTTGAGAAGCTCCGTCGAATGACGGGCCGGGTAGGCTCGGAGGTCGAGAGGCAGACTTCCACGAACATCTCGATCTTTGGCTAGGGCACTCGCGCAGCTTCTTTGCCATTTCGGTCAAGTCGCCAAGCACCGACCGTCGAAATGATCAGACCGCGACTTCGAACCCAGGACAGATCGCAATCAGCCGGTCGATAGCTTGCCGGTGTTGATCGCCAATTGCGCCTCGAAGGCACGCTTGTAGGCCGGCCGCGCTTCGCCGCGGGCCACATCACGCGCCAGTCCCTTGCCGCCATCGGGTGACCGTTCAAAGGCGGTAATCGTGATGGTCATCGTGAGGCTCCTCCTAGGCCAAAGTCATCGGCTGCGGGCTGGCGCCTCGAAGGTGCCAGCGAAGATGTACCGAGCCCAGCTGTAGATTGATGCGGAGTTGGTGGGAAGATCGTTGCTTTTGGTTCCTCCAGCTACAAGCGGCTTGGCACTACGAGCGCTTCTCCACGGGGCGGGCACCCAACTTCCATAGGGCGGTCATCGGCAGCGCATGCAGCTTCTCGCCGAATGGCACCGCCTCTTGCCCCACGTGCAGCACCACGCCGCCAACGAATCTCTTGCCCACTCCGTCGCACGGAAGACAACCCCAGCGGCTCTGGATAGCCGCCTTTCAGCGCGCGAGGTTGACGCTCGCTGTGATGGGACTTGTCGGGGCTGAGCACCAGATCGCTCCTAGAATCGGCGGTGCACTCGGGGCAGCCGCGCGGGTCCACAAGCGAAAGTTAGCGTAGAGGCCGAGCCCGTCGCTTGGGGGAAGCGGTCAGTGCATCCCCCGAGCTTCGAGGAGAGCCAGCCGGGTATTCTGAAGGCGCTGGACGCCTTGGTGGAGCCGGTATCGCGGGGGGACCCCGAGTCGCCGCTGCGATGGACGTGCAAGAGCACCCGCATCCATAGGAAGATCTGACCTCGGAGGAAGCATTGTAGATTAGTCGCCCATTTATATATATTCTGTGCCTTTCGACTCACTATCTACAATGGCACCTACTCGCTATAAGCCACCAAAGCCAGGTCCCCCGCTCTCTAAGCGAGAAACATCCCTTCTCACGTCTTGGGAGCGCGAGCGCCGAGCACACATCACATTGGGCGCTATCCGAGAGTCAATGGGCCCTGCGACAAAGGCCGTTGTGCAAAGACTCCTGGGGAAAGGCGTGCTCGAACGAACCGGCCGAGGCATCTATCTCATTCGTCCATTCCGTTCCCTCTCTCGCCCGCGGAGTGTCAGCTCAGCGGTGATCGCCGCCACGCTCCTGTCTTCAGAGCCCTACTACCTCGGAGGTCTTTGGGCCTTTTCCTTTCACCAGCTTACCCAGCAGACCTATGGCTCTCTCTTCGATGCGTACGTCACTCGCAAAAGGCGTCCGCGCGCCGCGGGGAACGCGAAGCTGATCTTCCATGCACTGACGGCTGAAGCGCTTGCCTATGGCATCGAAAGCACCACCATCGAAGGGACGGCAGTCCGCGTCAGCGACGCCGAGCGCACCGTCCTAGATGCCCTCGACTACTCCGACGCAGTTGGAGGAGTTCGAGCGGGCCTCAATCTCGTCGCCCCTGTCCTTGAGCGCGTCGATCCGAAGCGACTCATTGCTCACGCCGTTCGAGGATCCCGTGCAAGCACCTGCCAGCGACTTGGCGTCCTCTTGGAGAGGGAAGGCTTCTCATCCCGCCGCTTGGCACCTCTTCGAGCAAGAGTGGCTGAAACCAAGTCCCTGCTCTCCCTCATCCCAGACCTCTCGAGAGTGGGACCGGTCAATTCCCGTTGGCGGGTCGTGGAGAACGATGGGAGGAAAGGTGATCGGGCATGAACGTTTCGCTCCCGCCCCTTCCCTCACCCGATCTGTTGGCCGATCTCTGTCAGGAAGCAGCAGCGCGCGAGCACCTCCAGCCGGCATCGGTAGAGAAGGACTTCTATCTGACCCGGCTCATCTGGGCTCTCGCTCAGCACTTCGGCGATCGCTTGCTTCTGAAGGGGGGCACCCTCCTCAGCAAGGTCGACCTCGGCTTTAGGCGAATGTCTGAGGATGTCGACCTTGTGATTCCATGGGACCGCCCCCGCTCCCACAAAGGAGTGAACGCGACCCAGCTCAATCGCGTGCGCGATGCGCTCAAGAAGATTGCGCCGATGGTCGGGCTGACCTTCGTCCACTATGACGGGGAGCGGCACGAGCGAAACTCTCAGGTCCTTTGGAAGCTTCCCTACGGTTCAACCTTCGGCCGTCAGGAGATCCATCTCGAAACAAGCCTACGCCCCATCCTGCGCCCCCCACGGCGTGCTCCTCTGGGTCAGCTGCTGCAGGATCCGCTCATCGGGACGTACGAGGAGGCCTATTGCTGGGCACTCGACGAAGATGAGGCGAGAGCCGAGAAAGTTCGAGCCGCTTTCACCCGGGAAGCGATCCGAGATTTCTACGACCTGGACGAGCTCGCCAAGGCCTCAAAGGACTTCACTTCGAAGAGCTTTGAGCGACTCGTGGATCTCAAGCTCGCCGAACTGAAGGCTCCGCCACTGGGTGCAGTGTCAGCCCCCTTCGCACTGACACAGGACCGTCGCGAACGACTGGAGCTTTCCTTGAAGAAAGACCTGCCAGGCGTCCTGAGAACGAACGCAGCCCAATTCGACCTCCAAGCGATGCTTACGCGGTTCGGGCGCATTTGGCAGATTTGACCTACTCAGGTTTGCGGTCTTGACTTCAAGCGGGCTTCCATCTTCGAGTGTGCCTTGATGAAGCAATGAGCATCTGAAGCGGTAGAAGTTTTCGCCGGTGATTTCAAAGCCACTGAGGTGATCCCGCAGCCGGGCCGGCATGTCATCGGTGATCTCCGGTCGCAACCGGGGGCTAACCTCGCGGTCGAACCAAGCCCAGGCAAGTTCATTTTTTGCCCATCCACCGGGAGCCTCCAGCGCTCCTGCGACGTCGGGAATCGCGAGCGCAGCCGCCACAGCCAGCTGATACAGGCCCAGCTCGACAGCCCGATCGATCTCATCCAGAAGTTGAAGCACCCGGTCTTCTCCCTCAATCATTTCCGGAGCCGGAGCTGGTACCCACCCCGTACCCACCGCAAACCGCCAATCGCTTCCACAGCCTGCGCGCCAAAGTGAAAGGCGACCTCTCCTTATGACTTCGGGACACCAGCTGCCTTCGTCCAACGATCGCAGTGATTAGGGTCGAACTCGCAGCCGAGGCGGCGCATATCGTTCCTCAGAGGACGACCCTACTTTCCTTCGGGATGGCGCGG
>JBGTHI010000155.1:0-1571 GCA_041746295.1 Myxococcaceae bacterium | reverse complement strand
CGGCGGGCATCGAAGCGGTCCATCAGGCCTTGGGCCAGGGCGCGGTGGACACCTTGATCCTGGACCACGCGTTCACCGCGGAGCCCGTCGACTTGCGGGAGGAGCTGGTGTCTCAGGCGTTGCGGACGGGCGCGGAGGTGGAGTTCGTGGAGAACAGCGAGCCGCTGGCGCGGATGGGCGGCGTGGGCGCCCTGTTGCGATGGCGTCCTCCCAATCTTCCCAGCCGCGTGAGTGAGGCGCAATAAGGCGCGACCTCGAGTTCGAGCAGCGATTGGAGAGATTCTGTATCATGGCGAAACGAAACCCCAACATTCCCAGTGAACGCAGGCAGGAGATGGAAGAAAGGACGGAAATCCACGAGGAAAGGGCGAATCGCCGATACGCGGAGAAGGAGGCCACGATCAAAGAAAAGAGCGGCGCGGACCCTGGGAAAGGGGAGGTGGACGCAAGCGAACCCGACCCCCCGAGGGAGGAAAACGCGCAAGAAGACCCGCCGCGAGAAAAATGATCGCGCGCGGCGTCGGGTTGGCGGTACTGGTGCTGGCCGTGGGAAGCGCGTGTCCGGCTGCCGATCGTTACCATCGCTATCGGGGCGCCATTCACACTCGGGTCTCGGATGGCAGCGGCACGTTCGAGGAAGTGGTCAATGCCGGTCAGGCGGCCGGGCTGGACTACATGATCTTCACCGATCACAACACCCTGAAGCCCCTCCAGGACGGTCATCAGCGATACTGGGAGCGCACGCTGGTGCTGGTCGGCGCCGAGATCAGCACCGATGTCGGCCATTGTCTGGGTCTGGATCTGCCCGCCTCCTTTCCCCTGGGCGCCAGTGACCCACAAACGGTGATAAATCAGGTGAACGCGGCCGGCGGCTTCACTCTCCTGGCACACCCGATGTCGCCGCGCTGGACATGGACGGACTGGAAGGTCACCGGCTATACCGGCATCGAGGTTATCAACCTCTCCAGCGTTTTCGACGATGACCTGTTGGCGGCAACCGAGGGGATTCGGGTCCAGGGTCGGAGCGTGAACCGGCTTGCGGAACTGGCCCAGCGCTACCTCACCGATCCGGATCGAACCATGGCCCGCCTGACGAACAACGATGTGGGTCGGGAGCGAGCCCAATGGGATCGGCTGCTGCGGCAGGGTCTTCAGGTGGTGGGGACCGGGGCGGTGGACGCGCACGCGCGCATCCCGGTTGCCGGCAAGGTATTCAAGGTCCCTACCTACCAGGAAGCGTTCGAGTCGCTGCAGACGTATGTCGTGACGCCGGAGCCGCTGCGTCGTGAACTTGAGCCGGACCGGCGACTGGTCTACAGCGCTTATCGGAACGGCCGGCTCTACCTGGTCTACCCGCGGGTGGCGGCGGCGCCGGAGTTTAGCTTCACGGCGAGAGAAGGGAACCGGGAAGCGGTAATGGGTCAGCCGATCCGGATGCAGCAGGGGGTGCGATTGGTCGTGGAGGCGCCGGGGCACTCGCACCCCGTGATCCGGCTGCTGCGCGATGGCACGGAGGTCGCCGGCGCGGAGGGGAAGCGTCTGGAGTGGACGGCGACCCGGCCGGGCGCCTA
>JBGTHI010000154.1:0-3175 GCA_041746295.1 Myxococcaceae bacterium | reverse complement strand
ATCGATCGCGAGGTCACTGCTCAGGACTACGCGGGTAGGATCCCGCCCCGCCCCGTCCGGAAGCCGGACGTTGAGCCGCGGATTGTCCGCCCGAACCGTCCCTGCACCCACCATCACCACGTCGGCGGCGTCGCGGAGCCGGTGCACCGCCAGTCGCGACACCTCTCCGGTCAGCCAGGTCTGCTTGCCCCGGGCCACGGCGGTCTTTCCGTCCAGGCTCATCGCGACCTTGAGGGTGACCCAGGGCAACCCGGTCAGGACCCGCTTGAAGAAGGGGCGGTTGAGCTTGTCGGTCTCGTCGCGCAATACGCCGGTGACTACCTCGATCCCGGCGCGGCGGAGCCGGCTGAGGTTGTTCTTGATCCAGGGGGCTGGATCCCGGGATCCGGCGACCACCCGCCGCACACCCGCCTCGATCAGCGCCAGCGTACAGGGCGGAGTCCGCCCGTAGTGGTTGCAGGGCTCGAGCGTGACGAACACCTCGGCGTCGCGGGCCTTCGCGCCGGCGTCACGGAGCGCAAAGACCTCGGCATGCGGCTGCCCCGCCTTGGGATGAAAGCCCCGCCCAACCACCTTGCTGTTCTTCACCACGACGGCGCCCACGGGAGGGTTGGGATGGGTGCGGCCGACCCCCTTCTGCGCCAGCGCGATCGCCTCCCGCATGAACGCCTCGTCCCGAGCACGGCGGGAGGCGGAGGTCGAGCGGGAGGTCATTGAGGCTTGTCCGGGCGGAGCCGCCGGAGCTCCTGGAGCTCGTTCATGAACTCGGCGATATCCCGGAACTCCCGGTAGACGGACGCGAAGCGCACATAGGCGACCTCGTCCAGGTCCCGGAGCTGGTTCATCACCTCCCTGCCGATGTCGCTGGCGGAGATCTCCTTATCGCCGCGCTCTTGCAGATTGCGCTCGATCCGCGCCGCGACCCCCTCCAACGCCTCGGAGGAGACCGACCGCTTCTCGACCGCCTTCTTCAGCCCGGAAAGCACCTTCTCGCGGTCGTAGGTCTCGCGACGGCCATCCTTCTTCACCACCAGCGGCAACAGCTCCTCCACCCGCTCGTAGGTCGTGAACCGCCGCTGGCAGCCGAGGCACTCGCGCCGGCGGCGGATGACCGAGCCTTCGTTCGAGTCGCGTGAGTCGATCACCTTCGACTCGAGACTCTGGCGGCAGAAGGGGCAGCGCACTGGAAAGGCGGGTTAGCGCCGCAACCGCGAGGCGTAGAGCGGGAAGTCCTTCGCGAACTCGCGGACCCTCTCCCGGGTGCGGGAGAGCTTCGCCGGATCGTTGGCGCCGTCGAGCCCTTCCACGATGAAGGCGGCCACCTGCGCCATCTCCTTCTCGCGTAGGCCGCGGGTGGTGACGGCCGGAGTGCCCACCCGGATGCCGGAGGTGACGAAGGGCTTCTCCGGGTCGAACGGGATCATGTTCTTGTTGACGGTAATGCCGGCCTTGTCCAGCGCCTCCTCCGCCACCTTCCCGGTCATCCCCTTGGAGCGGAGGTCAACCAATATTAGATGATTGTCGGTCCCGCCCGAGCAGAGTCTCAAACCCTGGCCCTTCAGCGCCTCGGCGAGCGCCTGGGCGTTGGCGACGATCTGCTTCTGGTAGATCGTGAATTCCGGCGCCAGCGCCTCCTTGAAGGAGACCGCCTTGGCCGCGATCACGTGCATCAGCGGCCCACCCTGCATACCGGGAAAGATCTGGCTGTTGAGGCTCTTCGCGTGGGCCTCGCGGCACATCACCATGCCGCCGCGCGGTCCGCGCAGGGTCTTGTGCGTCGTGGTGGTTACCACCTCGGCGTAGGGGATGGGTGACGGATGCACGCCCGCGGCCACCAGTCCGGCGATGTGGGCCATGTCCACCACCAGCGCCGCGCCGGTCTCCTCGGCGATCTCCTTGAAGTTGGCAAAGTCGATGATACGGGGATAGGCCGAGGCGCCCACCACGATCACCTTGGGCTTGTGCTCCTGGGCCAGAGACCTGACCTGGGCAAAGTCGATCTGCTCGGTCTCCTTGGAAAGCCCGTAGTGGACCGCCTTATAGAGCTTGCCGGAGAAATTGAAGGCGGAGCCGTGGGTCAGGTGGCCGCCCGAGTTGAGGTCCAGCCCGAGTAGGGTATCGCCCGGCTTCATCAGGAGCGCATAGGCGGCCATGTTGGCCTGGCTGCCCGAGTGAGCCTGCACATTGACGTGGTCGGCGCCGAAGAGCTGCTTGGCCCGCTCGATGGCCAGGTTCTCTACCTTGTCCACCACCTCGCAGCCGCCGTAGTAGCGCTTGCCGGGATACCCTTCCGCGTACTTGTTGGTCAGGGTGGAACCGGCCGCCTCCAGTACCGCGGGGGAGACGAAGTTCTCGGAGGCGATCAGCTCCAGCCCCTCCTCCTGGCGGCGGGTCTCTTCGACCACCAGCTCGGCGATTTCCGAATCCGCTTCCTTCAGAGTCTTCTGATTCTCAGTGCTCACAGCACGCTCCTTCTTGAGCCGGCGCCCGGTGCGCTGCATTGGGACGCTGCTTTCTTTACAGGCGCGACGCCGCCACCTCAAGCCAGCGATCTCTGATGAGATTAAGGGGGCCCCGCTGCCAGGAGAGCCCAGGGGTGGCGGTTTGGGTGCGTGTGCCCGAGGGCTGGATGGGACGGCGTGAGGTAGCAGTACCGCGAGCACCACCGAGAGACCGGCGGGAGTCGGTGCCATCACCGAACGCTACTTGAACCGCTTGAAGAGCAGCACCGCGTTGGTGCCGCCGAAGCCGAAGGAATTGCTCATCGCGGCGTCGATCCGGACCTCGCGCGCCTGATTCGGCACGTAGTCCAGATCGCAGTCCGGATCCGGCGTCTCGTAGTTGATGGTCGGCGGCAGCACGTTGCGGGTAAGGGTCAGCACACTGACCACCGCCTCCACTCCACCCGCCGCACCCAGCATGTGGCCGGTCATCGACTTGGTGGACGATATCGGCAGCTTGTGCGCGATAGCCCGGGTTCCAAAAACCTTCTTGATCGCCAAAGTCTCGTTGGCATCGTTCACCGCCGTGGAGGTGCCGTGCGCGTTGATGTAGCCGACCTGGTCGGGATCCATCCCGGCCGAGTCGAGCGCGAGCTTCATACAGCGCGCCGCGCCCTCGCCCTCTGGAGGCTGGCTGGTGACGTGGAAGGCGTCACTGTTGGCGCCGTAGCCCA
>JBGTHI010000153.1:0-2998 GCA_041746295.1 Myxococcaceae bacterium | reverse complement strand
GAGGGGAATCGGCAGAGCAGCGGCTGGTGGTACGCCTTCTACCTCTTCTGCGGACTGGCCACCTTGGCGAAGGGGCTTCTGGGCATCGCGCTTCCTGCGGCGATCCTCCTGACCTATGCCGCTCTCTGTGTCATCCCCTGGGAGGCGGCGGCAGGACGGCGCCATCTGCGCTGGCTATGGGATCGAGAGATGCGGTCACAGGTCCGCCTGGGAGTGGAGCCGATGCCGGAGCTCTGGGCCGAGCTGTTCCGGATGCGGTTTTTGACCGGCGTTCTCGTCTTCCTGGCCGTGGCGCTCCCCTGGTATCTCACCCTCTCGCTGTTTCGCGGGGTCGACGATGAAGGGCGAACCTTCTTCACCCGGTTTTTCATCTACGACCATCTGAACAGGCTCACCGCGGGCGTGCACACCACCTCGCCACGCTCCCATTTCACCTACTTCATCGAGCAGGCCGGCTACGCAACCTTCCCCTGGGTAGCGCTGATCCCTGGAGTCCTGGGAATGGTGGTCCGCTTGAGGCCGCGCACGCTGAACCCGTGGCAGCAGCTGGCCACCCTGGCCGCGCTGTGGGGAACGGTGGTGTTCACCTTGATTTCCTCGTCGGCGACGCAGTTTTTCCACTACATCTTTCCCGCGCTTCCGGCCTTTGCGATCCTCTGCGGCCTCTACGTGGATCGTCTGTGGCGGGACGGCAGGGCGGGACAGGATGGGATCGGCGGGCAAGGGTTCGCGCTGATCCTGGGAGGGGTGCTCTTTGCGCTGGTAGGCCGGGATCTCTTAGGCGACGACCATTTCCTGGTGGACCGCAGCTGGGTCTCGTTGCCGGGGGTGAAGCACCTGGCGGACCTGTTCCTCTACAACCCCGAGCGGGCCTATCCCAAGTCGCTGATGGGTCGAACGCTGCTGCTGTTCGGGCGCCACGACCATCCTCTTCGGGCAGGTCAGCTCGCCGCGAGCTCGCTCTTCGCGATCGCCGGCTACCTAGTCTTCGAAGCCTGGAGTGATCCCAAGCGGTCCATGGCCACCTGGGCGGCCGCCTTCGTCAGCGCGGGGTTGGGGGGCGTGCTTTTCGGGCTCAGAACACCGGCGCTTTTCCGTCCGGTCACGGTTCAAGCGGCCCTGGTGTTCGGCTGCGTGCTGTTCGGCACCCTGCTCGTGGTCGCGGTGGCCTGGCGGTCTCAGGCGATGCTGTTCGGCACCTTCTGGACCCTGGCGTTGAGCTTCGCGCTCTGGTGCAGCTGGAACCACTGGGAGCGGCTCTCGCAGCACTGGACCCAGCGCGATCTGTTCGATCTCTACTACCAGCTGCGGCTGCCCGGGGAGCCAATAGCCGCCTATCTGATGAACTGGCGGGGCGAGACCTTCTACTCGCGGAACACGGTGAAGCAGATCCGCGACGCAGCGAGGCTGACCCAGTATGCCAGCCAGCCCGGCCGCGAGTGGGCGCTGGTGGAGCATCACCGGCTGGGGCTGCTTAAGAGCGCGGTCGGGACCGACAAGAAGGTGACCCCCTACGACGCGGAGCTGAATAACAAGTTCGTCCTGGTGAGCATCGAGTGATCCGGATCCGGACCTCCGGCCTGGGTAAGCGATTCGGCGATCGGGTCGCGGTGGAAGGCTTGAGCTTCCAGGTCCATGCCGGCGAGGTGTTCGGCCTCCTGGGACCCAATGGCGCGGGAAAGACGACCACGGTCCGGATGCTCACCGGTCTGCTCACCCCGAGCGAGGGCTCGGCGGAGGTCTGTGGCCTTGCGATCTCAGCTTGCTCAGCCAACTCAGCCGAGGGCGGAGCCGGCGCGCGCTCCGGACCGGCGCTTCGGAGCAAGGTGGGGCTTCTCACCGAGACGCCCGGGCTTCGGATGTCGTCGCAGAGCTGGTGCGGATGGGAGCGGGCGTGCTCTCCGTGGTTCCGCACCAACGCACCTTGGAAGAGGCCTATCTGGCGATGATCCATGAAGGGACCGCCGCGTGACCGGTTTTCAGTGGTATCGAGCCTACGCTGTCTTCTGGAAGGACTTCTTAGATCTCCGCAAGAACCGCGGCTTGCTCGCCTCGATGGCGGTCCTGCCGATGATGCTGGTGGTGATTCCGGTGGGCGTGGCGGCCAGCTATCTGCGCGACCCCAGGGATCCCGCCTTGCGGGGCATGGCGCTCTTCTACGATCCGGCCTTCCCCTGGTCCTCCAATCCGGCCCTGTTCCTGGTGGAGAAGACGCTCACCGACTGGTTCGGCCTCTTCTTAATGATGCCGATCTTCATTCCAATCCTGATCTCCTCGCAAGAGCATCGCGGGAGAGAAGGAGCGCCGGACCCTGGAGCCGCTGCTCTCCTCGCCGGTCACCGCGTTGGAGTTGCTGGTCGGAAAGAGTCTGGCCTCACTGGTTCCTTCCATGGCGCTCACCTGGGCCGCCTTCGCTGTCTTCTCCGTGATCTCCGCCCGGGTCTCCGATGCTCGGACGGCACAGCAGCTGGCCGGGCTGTTCGTGCTCCCGGTCATCGGGTTGGTGGGGGCGCAGATCGCCGGCGTGCTACGGGCCGGGAGCGGCTACTACGCGCTGCAAGGAGCGGTGATGCTGCTGCTGGACGCAGCCCTGATTCCCCTCTGTCTCAAGCTGTTTGACCGCGACCGGATGGTCGGGCGGTGGGGGTAGGGGTCAGTTTGAAGATCGCGCCGAACCACGATACTGGGTTTGAAGGTGTCCTCGGAACAGAGCCTGGAGTCCAGAGCCGCGGTGATGGCGTCGCTTTCGGCGCTGTCGGTGGCCTGCACCGGCGCACTGACCCATCTGCTCGGTGACCGGTTCTCCTGGCAGCCACTCGCCGCCACGCGTTCGGCCGTGGTCTTTGCCGCGGCGCTGTTTCTGGTTTGGACCGGAAAGCTGCCCATCCCGTGGCGCGCGCCCCGCTCGCTCTGGCTTCGCAGCATCTCCGGAGCCGGTGGGATGCTCTGCTCCTTCCACGCCTGGTCACATCTGCCGATCGCCGACGCGGTGACGCTG
>JBGTHI010000152.1:0-2121 GCA_041746295.1 Myxococcaceae bacterium | reverse complement strand
AGGGGCGAGCCGATCTGCTGGTTGTGGTGGTCAGCCTCTCCATGGCGCTCACGCCTGTTCTCTTTGCGGCACAGGAGAAGTGGGCACAGACGCGCAAGGGGGGAGGCGAGGCCGGACCGTACGACGAGGAGATGGCCGATGCGGTGCTCCGAGGGCTGGGCTTCAACTTCACTGAGAGCCGGGTCACCATCGAGCGCTTCCGGGACCACGACGAGGGGCTTTTGAAGAAGACCTTTGTGCACCGCAAAGACGTGAACCGCCTGCAGAAGATGGCCGTGGAGGCCACCCACGAGCTGGAGGAGCTGTTCGAACGCGACCGACTGCGCGATCAGGGCAGACGCCGCCGTGGCGGTGCCGCGTGAGCCTCAATAGGGCGGCGTGAGGCCCGCGGTCCGCAGATATCGCTCCAGATCCGGCGGCGGCGGCGCCTTCCAGGAGACCCGCTCTCCCGATTGGGGATGGCGCAGGCTCAGCTCCAGCGCATGCAGAAGGCAGCGCTCAGCGGTCAGCGTCTCCGATAACAGAGGCGGCCCCTCGTAGAGCTTGTCGCCCGCAATGGGAAAGCCCAGCGCGCGGAGGTGGGCCCGAAGCTGGTGGGTCCTGCCGGTTTGCGGACGAAGCTCCACCACCGAGAAGCCGGCGCCTTCACCCATCCGGCGATATTCGGTCACCGCCGCATCGCCAGACCCCCGCCCCGCGATGCGACGCCCGATTCGGGCACGGTCCTTGGAAAGCGGAAGGTCGACCGTGCCTTCAAGGGGAAATCCCGGCCCGGTGACCGCGAGGTACCGCTTCCGCGCTTCCCTTAACTGAAACTGTGCGGCGAGGGCCGCCGTTGCTTTTCGGTGTCTGCCCAGCACCAACACTCCGGAGGTCTCGCGGTCCAGCCGGTGCACCAACCCGACCTCGGGACCGTAGCGCCGGAGTGCCCAGTCCCAGACGCTGTGGCCCACCCTCGCCTGGGTGGGCTGCGAGACCATCCCAGCCGGTTTGGCCACCACTAGGAGCCAGGAGTCCTCATAAAGCCGCTGCACCTCCACGCTCACTCCCGCAACGGCACCGAGAGGCCCTTGCCCGCGCTCCTCCAGGACCGCCATCACCTTGGCTCCCACTCGCAGCAGCTGCTCCGGAGCGGTGGACCGCCGGCCTTCCAGATAGACCGCTCCCTGACGCACCAGCTGGATGGCCGACTCGGCGTTGAGCGACAACCGCTGCTGAAGGAAACCCGACAGCGGCACGCCGGCGTCGGCGGCCGTCACCTCCCAAAGCTGCCGCTTCACCGTCGCGCCTCCTTGACGGCCGGGTTCGAAGCCGTCAGTTAGCGCGCATGGACCTGTCTCTCCAAGCCCTGATCTCACGCGCGGACGCCTTCATCGCGGAGCGCGAGGCTCAGCGCGCCAGGCTCGGAGGCTTCGGACGCAGCGAGCTGCTCGCGGAGGACTATCCCGAGCTCGCGCTGGAGGAGAGCTTCGCGTTGGCATCGAGCCAAGGGGCCTGGCCTCTGGTTCGATTCCTGGCCCGCTTCGCCGAGCGCTGGGATGCGCGGGAGCTCTCGGCGGCCATCTCGGCCCGTCTGGGAGAGGCGAGGATCGCGGTTGCGACCCGCAGCTTCAGCTTCGCGGAAGCGCGGCGCCTGTTGCACCTGGAACCCGACCGGCTGCTGCGCGCAGGTCTTGAGCGAGGGTTGGACCGGCTCTACTGGGAGCTCCGGGACCTTTTCGCCGAACGCTGCGTTCGCGCGGTGGGGACGTCGGAACGGCTGGGCTTTGACAGCTACGGCGCCTTCCGTGCGCGGGCCGGGCTGGTGCCCCCCGAACCCGATTCCGTTCAGCTCCAGCGCGAGGTGGACACTTTCCTCAAACGGACCCAGGACGCCTACCGCGATCTCCTGGGCTATGCCCTGAGGAAGCTCGGGGTGGAGCGGGCGGTCGCCCACTGCCACGATGCGGCGGTGGCCGTCTCGGCGCCCTGGATGGATCTGCACTTTCGCCGGGAAGAGGCGATTCCGGCCTGGAGCAGTTGGCTC
Organism: Myxococcaceae bacterium; assembly: GCA_041746295.1. Classification (GTDB taxonomy): domain Bacteria; phylum Myxococcota; class Myxococcia; order Myxococcales; family Myxococcaceae; genus JBGTHI01. The sequence goes on along the minus strand of JBGTHI010000152.1, from coordinate 95 downwards.
GATGCGTTCGGCCTGGGCTTCCGCGCGGGAGGACGGATTGAGCCGGAGCTCGACTTGGAAACGTTGGAAGGAGGCGCGCCCAGGGCGCTCGCGAT
>JBGTHI010000151.1:0-5557 GCA_041746295.1 Myxococcaceae bacterium | reverse complement strand
TGACCGGATCGATCGCCGAGCTGAGCTACCACACCCCTGATGGAGCGCTTCAGGCCACCGCTACGCCGCTGAGCTCGGATCTGACGGGCGCCGTCCAGATCCACGACGCCGACGGAAAGCTGCTCGGGGGCCTCTCGGCGCCGTCGCCCGACGAGGGCCGGGCGGCCTTGTTTGACTTGTCGGGCGTCGAGTCAGGAGAGCTGAGCCTGGGCCATCGGCAGGCCTCGGTGGCGGTCGGCGGTCGCGAGGTGATGCAGATCACCTGGACCGAAGATCTCCGGGGAATGGCCATCTCTCACGACCCGGCGGCGGAGCTCGACCCGAACCTAACGGTCCTGCTTCCGGCCGTGGCGACGATGCGAACGAAGGCGGAAGAGCTCCAACCGCAGCAACAGCTGGACCACGACCAGCTGCTCTGGGCCGGGATCTACGCGGTTCTGTAGGGACCGCGGATCGATTCGCTGGCCCATCTGAAGCTGCTGTAAAGAGCATCCTGGATCGCTCGATTCACCCGGTCTCCGCCTTCGGCGAGCTTGCGGAAGAAGTTGCCGACGTGGGTCTCGCCCAGGAATGGGCTCCTCCGGAAGATGCCGACCATCGGATAGATCGCGCCCACCCCGGGCAGTGTGGGCGCGAGGTGGTGGCTGCCCGGCACCCGGAGCTGCTGCAGCGCCTTGGCTCCTAGGGTAACACCGAGCATGTCACCGCCTTCGGCGGTCAGTGCCGCATCCTCGAACGGAAGCTGTCCCAGGGGACCCCACCGACCCCATCCAAAGTAGCCGGCGCGGAAAGTCGGCTTGAGGTTCTTCCATGTCAGCTGACCTCTGCTCAGCGGAATGGAGAGCCCCGTCGAGAAGGGGTAGAGCGGCGCGGGATAGGAGAGATAGGCGGTGAGGTAGCGGCAGGTCTCCCGGCCAAAGTGATGGGTCTCGAGGTTCACGCCCAGCAGCGATCGGGTCCAAGCCAATTTCGGGGGCGCGATGCTGAAGCCTAAGTCGTAGCGCCAGCCCTGGTGCCTTCCTTCGGCCTCTCGCAGCTCGCACGCCAGCAGCTTCAACCATTGCAGCCGCTCGTCGCTGTCGGGTGAAGAGGGGAGCTCGCGCTGCTGCTCAATGAGCTGCTCGGCGGCATCGGCACTGGTGGGGAACACCACCTCGCCTGGCGCGCCCAGACCCTGGAGAAGGCCGAGCACATTGCGGATCTTCGACTCGCGCTTTCGGGAGGGCCGATAAGCCCGAAAGCGCTCCGGTGGGGCGGCACTGCGGAGGCGGTGCTCCAGGTTGTCCAGGATCGCGTAGGGGAGCTCCGCCAGAGCCACCGTCATTCCCTGCAGCTCCTGCTCGGCGGGAGCCTCCTGCGCCTCACCGTGCAGCCGCGCGCGAACCCTTTCCTCCAGCACGTCCGGAAGGAGCGCCACCACGTCGCGGGTAGGCCCGCTCCAGGCCTGCTGCAAGGCCTGGTGGACGGACTTCGAACCCTCGAGCGAGGCGTCCGACTCAGCCCCTTCGTGTACCTTCCTTTGGAGCTGCGCCAGGGCGCGTGTGCTCTCGGCGGTGGTGACCGGCGCGTCCGGTGCGACCACCAGCCCGGCCATTCGTTCCACGAGCTTCTGTTTCCCAAAGGTCCCCGCCAACGCAGTCTGAGCGTCGGGCCGGCCCGTCTTGAGAAATTCGTCGCGCAGCCGGAAGAGGCTCCGGGCGCTCTGACACCGCAGCTCGGCGACGACCGAGGCCGCCGGCTCGGCGGCGTCAGGGCGGGACCTGCCTCGCACGTACTTCTCGGACAGGTAGCGCAGCTGCGTGTCGGCAGCGGTCTTGGAGCGGGAGGCTTTGGGGGACCTGTCCAAACAGGACTGGCCATAACACGGGATCGACCCAGTTTCGACGTTATGACGGACGACTGTCCGTTAAACTGGATATTGGCGGTGCGAGGGATAAGTGATCAGTAAGCCTTGGAGAAGACGATTCGCCCGGATGAGCGCTCACCGCAGCAGATGCACTTGCCCGGCTCTTGGCGAAGGTCGAACGGCCGGCAGCGGGTGGTGGCGTTGGTGTCCTGCTTGATCTTCGCCTCGCAGGCCGGCCGCTCGCACCATTGCGCCAGCAGAAAGCCATCGTCGGCCTTGGCCTTCAGCTCCTCGTAGGCGTTGACCTCGAAGGTGTTGGCTTGGCGGAACGCCTTGGCCCGGGCGAACATCTCCTTCTGCATCGTCTCCAGCAGCGCCTCGGCCCGCTCCGCAGCCTGATCGATCGGAACCGGTAGCTTCTCGCGGGTATCGCGCCGGGCGATCACGCACTGGCCCTCCACCAGATCCTTGGGCCCCAGCTCAATCCGGAGGCAAGCTCCCGTCAGCTCGTGCTCGTTGTACTTGTAGCCCGGGCTCTTGGAGTCGTCGTCGTCCACCAGCACCGATAGGCCGCGCCCCTTGAGGGTGGTTGCCAACGGTGCCAGCTTCTCCATCACCCGCGTCCTGTCTTCCGGGCTCTTGGCGATCGGGATCAACACCACGTGGGTCGCTGCCAGTTTCGGCGGAACCACCAGCCCGGCGTCATCGGAGTGAGTCATCACCAGAGCGCCGATCAGCCGCGTCGAGACCCCCCACGACGTCTGCCAGACGTGGTGCTGTTGGCCATCTCGGCCTTGAAAAGTCGTGTTAAAGGCCTTGGCGAAATTCTGCCCCAGGTTGTGCGAGGTGCCGGTCTGGAGCGCCTTCTTGTCCTGCATCATCGCTTCGATCGAGTAGGTGTGGACCGCCCCGGCGAACTTCTCGGTCTCCGACTTGCGGCCGGTCAGCACCGGCATCGCCATGTATTCCTCCGCGAAGGTCCGGTAGACCTCCAGCATCTGGAGGGTCTCCTTCTCCGCCTCCTCTTCGGTTTCATGGCAGGTATGGCCCTCCTGCCAGAGGAACTCCGAGGTTCGGAGGAAGAGGCGGGTGCGCATCTCCCAGCGCATCACGTTGGCCCACTGGTTGAGCAGCAGCGGGAGGTCGCGGTAGCTCTGGATCCACTTCGAGAACATCGAGTTGATGATCGTCTCGGAAGTGGGCCGGATCACGTACGGCTCTTCCAGCTTCTTCCCGCCCGCGTGGGTTACCACCGCCAGCTGCGGCGCGAACCCCTCCACGTGCTCCGCCTCCTTGCGGAGGAACGACTCGGGAATCAGCAGAGGGAAGTAGGCGTTGCGGTGGCCGGTGGCCTTGAACATTCCGTCCAGAGCCCGCTGCATGTTCTCCCAGAGCGCGTAGCCGTTGGGTCGGATCACCATGCAGCCCTTGACGTCGGAGTAGTCGGCCAGCTTGGCCTTCAGCACCACGTCCAGGTACCACTCGGGAAAGCCCTTCTCCCGGCTCAACAGTTTTTCCGCCATGGGGCCTGAGTAGGCCGGCACGAGCGAGAAATCAATCGCGCCGCTTCGACTTCCAACAGAGAAGCGCCGCGAGGTGTGTCGGAGAAAAAGCCGCCGGCGCTTCCGGAGCGGGTCAGGCTGGCGAGCTGCGCGTACGGAGAGCCAGCCGGTGCGCCGTCTATTGAATTGACCAGCGTCGCGGTGATCGGCATGCAGCCGTTGACGCCCGTCACGGTCTGGGGCGGAGCGAGTGGTGGGGGGGCCGGTCCGCGCGTGAACAGTCCCGCTCGGGAAGGGGGCGCGGCCGGGCAAGGTGGCGTAAATTGGTGCCATGACGCCCCCGAATGGCCGCCGCGCACTCTCCCTCCTACCCCCTTGCGCAATGAGTGCGATCGGGAGCTTGCCCCACTCCCAGCTGGAGCTCGCGCTCCAGACTACGCTGCAGCTGGATATCCCGGTGCTTCCGCAGCTCCCCTCCGGCAACCCCGGCGAGCTGATGATCCCCGCCGCCCTGGAGGGGGTGCCCGGCCTGAGCTTCGATGAGGAGGGGCTCTGCACCATCGCGCTGCCGGTCTGGGAGGAGGGGCGGTCCGCCTTCGACCAGAGGCTCGATCAGGCCCTGGAGGGCTCCGGTCGGGCGCAGTTCGAGCCGTCTCCACTCACCTGCCGAGCCTGGAAGCCCTTCCTGTGGGAAGTCGCCAGCCGCAAGCTGCCTTTCGCCAAGATCCAGCTCGCGGGTCCCGCGACCGTGCGCTGGGTCGCGCGCACCGACGGTGGGAACTCCGTAGCCGATCATTCCGCATTGGATCAACAGATCTTCCGTCTCCTGCTCGCCCGCGGCTTGGCGATGGTGCGGGCGATGCGGTCCGCCGGCACCGTGCCGATCTTCTTCCTGGATGAGCCTGGGCTCTACGCGCTGGATCCGCGAAATCCTCTTCACGCGGTGGTGCTGCAAGAGCTGCGGGTGATGGTGATGGCGCTGCAACGCGAGGGGGCGCTGGTGGGGCTGCACTGCTGCAGCAATACCCACTGGCCTTCGGTGTTGCGGCTGGGCCTGGACATCCTCTCACTCGATATGCGGCTCTCGCTGGACGCTCTGCTGGACGAGCCCTTGGAGCTCCAAGCCTACCTGGCGAGTGGCGCGACGCTGAGCCTGGGGATGGTGCCGACCGACCTGGCCTCCGCCTACGAGATGGGCGAGCTGGTCGATTCGATGGAGGTCGCGCTCAAGTCGCTCCTGGGAAGCGGTCGCAACTTCGCCCGGATTTGCAGCGGGATGTTGCTCACCCCCGCCTGCGGATTGGGGATGCGCTCGGTGGTCGATGCCGAGGGGATACTCGAGGAGCTGCGAGAAGCGCAGCGCGCGCTTCGAGCCGTCCTCCGGGCGGAAGGTGACGAGGGCGGCCCTCCGGAGCTCGCTTTCTAGACCGACCTCCGATGGCTATTGGGGCCCGAGCTTCAGCTCCCGCTCCGCCTGCTGCCAATCCTCCTCGTGACGGCCGTGCTCGCCGCCGCGGGCCTGGTAAATCTCGTACGCGCGGCGGGAGATCTCTTCCAGGGACGGGCCGGCCTTCTTGGCCTTGGCAGCCGACTTGATGGGGGTCGCCGAGCTCTCCTCCGGGGGAAGTGAACTCTTGGCTGAGGTCGAGGTCTTTGCGCGCGGCATCGTTTTTCTCTCCGTCTATGAGTTGATTGAAAAAAGAACGGCACCGAGGCTAGCGCCAACTTTCACGAAAGACGAGAGCGGACGGGCCATTTCGACCGATTTGTAACAGGCATGTTGTAGCTGCTAGCCCGGGCCACCTTCCAGGCGTGGTGCATGGCGGTGCTCATGCCTAGCTCAGCCGCCTCCTCGGGCTCCGTCCAGCGGACCTCGAGATACGGCTCTCTCGCCCTTGGGAGCCCACGGCCCTCCACTTTGTAGAGGTGTAGCTTGAGATCGCGATGGGTGAGTACCCGCTCCACCAGCCCCAGAGACTCACCCACCTGGATGCGCGCACCGCAGGCCCGGCGAAGGCCGGCCGCGACCGCCACAGACAGGGCGGTCGGGTCCAGACCGGCCGGGAGCTCGGTGCAAGGAAGCTCCCAGAGCCCTCCGAACAGACCATTCCCACCGCGGAGCGCGAGCAGAAGGGCGTCCCTGCGCGCCCAGACAGCCACGGCCAGGGTGAGCGGCTTGCGCGCTGCCCGCACCTTGGGTGGGGGAAGC
>JBGTHI010000150.1:0-4495 GCA_041746295.1 Myxococcaceae bacterium | reverse complement strand
GGTTCTGGCCACGCAGGGCGCCAAGCCGCGACTGAAGCTGTCCGAAGCCCGCGGCGCCGTTTGCGGTACCGAAACACTCCCAGGCCAGCCAGTCGGGGAGGCGCGCGAATCGCGTGAATAGTCCGAACCCACCGATGGCGTTTCGGGGCGCCTTCAGGCGGAAGAAGAACGGGGCTCCAGGGTCGGCGTGGAACGCGAAATAGTCGGACGGACTCCAGAAGTTGACTTCCTCCCAGGCGGCCCGCTGACTGAGGAAATCAAACCAGTTAGGATGCGTACTTTGGACCCAGCCGATCATTTCTTGTCCGCAAGAGTCAGTCGTGGCAGGTCTCGACGAGATGTAGCCTTCTTGAGATGGTGACTTCTGGCTTCGACGGTGTACTCGATAGCGGGCGCGTCACGATATTCAGTCGATTCGGTCAGGTACCTCATCACCGCTTCCACCTTGAGTTCGCTCTAGACTGACAACCGCAACACACTCTCTCGGTCCGCTATCAGCACCGAAACCCACTCAGGCCTGGTCGTCCATAGGAAACAAGATATCCAACTCCAGCGATCGTGCAGCTCGTGCGCCCATTCGAACCAAGGGCTTCTCAAGCCTCTGCCGAGCCAGTGATCTCCTACGGTCGCACCTTCTCCAGGGCAGCATCAATTGAGGCGCTCAGGGTGAAGAGTTCTTGAAACTGTTTCTGCGTGAACTCGAGAAGGTCCTCTGGGTTCTGCACGAGGCGGACCCGGTCCATCTCCGACACTTCGGTCAGGTAGCGACCCAGCGGTTCACTGGCATCCTTGACGTCACGATGCTCCCACTTACGCGCTTCGGGCCCCAAGGAGGCACGCAGGTCCCGTCCAAACTTGACGCAGTCCGGATCCTTGAAGCGCAAACTCTCGAGCCCATGCGTGAAGACCCAGAGGTAGGGATGCGACGCCTCGACCTTCCTGTATCCCAGCGGCGCAACGGCGCCGACGGACAGCCAGATCATCTCTCCATCGCGTCTATGCTCCCATGAAGGTTTCCATGCGTTGAAGGCCGCATCCGGTTTTTCAAGGTCGCACCGATAGCCCTGGCCTTCGAGCCAACGCTCGAGTTTCTTACCAACCTCCTCTAACATCTCCCCAATCCGGTCTTGCGTCTGCTCGTACGCCTCGAACAGGTCGCGAACGTCGTTCCACCGTTCAAGGATCAATCGATCGACATCAGTGTAAGTGCTCATTATTGGCCCCCGGGTCGCGGTATCGCTCAATTCGCCAGTTGACTCGCCCTGAACTCGGACAAGAGACGGTTGAACACTTCAGCCCGTTCGGTAGGACTCCTGCCGGCCGGGCGCAGCGCACAAAAGTCATCCAGCAGGCTTTCTAGACGCTGCGGCTCAGGCGCTTGGCGTTCAGCCGTGGCTGGACGCAGGGCCCGAAAGTCGTCCAGAATCGCGGAGAGGCTCGTCAGATCTCTCGAGCGACCCTCCCCCACCGCCCCTGTCTCGCCGTCACGCGAGTAGGTCGGGGGCGAAGACAACTCTATTTCCCCGGCGTGTCGGTGCTCCGAGCGCGGCAGGGACAGGTCTATTCGCAGCTCGAGCGCTGCCCGCTTGGCCTCATCTGTGCTCATCGTGCGCATAAGGAAATCGACGAGGTCCTCTTGTCTCGCTTGTCCAAATGCGAGTCGATAGACCGTCAACGCTCGCCGCAGCGCCTCGGCCTTGCCAGCATCGTAACTGTGGGGCAATGCCCAGATGTGACGCTCAATGGATGCTCCACCCTTGAGCGGGAACACCCAGTACGGTACCAAGTCCACCGACGCACCACTTGCCTGCAGGCGCGCCGCAGCGAACATGCGCCACCACGGGTCTCCCCCTGCTGCTGAGAGGCCGTCATGCCTATGCACCTGCGCCAGGTTCTTGCGAACGGCGTGGCCCTTGAACCGATGAACTCTGCCTTCCCGCTGCTCGAGGTCTACCGGATTGGAGGGGAGATTCCAGTGCACGACAGCGTGGCAGTAGGGGTGGAAGTCCAGGCCTTCCTGGCCAATGGATGTGGAGCACAACACAAACGGCCAGAAGGGCGAGTTGAAGGCGGTCTGCAGCACCCGGTTTCGATCGATTGCCGCAGAGTCGTCTTCGCCACGAGCGCCATAGCGAGCGGCGAAACGAGCTCTAAACGACAGTTTCGCGTCGGGATCGACGGTCACGCGGCGGCCGGGCTCGTCCAGATGAATGGCGTCGGCCCTGACCACGCCAGCGCGAACCGTCATCGCCTCGCTGATGGTGTCCGCAACGGCACGAACAAGCTCTCCCGGGGGTTTTCCGCCTACGAATCTCCACTCGAGCACTACGTGCGCGTACTCGTCAAGAACCGATTGCAGGCAACCGTCCGCACAGTACCCGAGTACTCGTCTCCAATATGTATCGCCGTCCGAGTGACGAAGCGAGGCGATGACTTCAGGTTGATTGAACAGCGATCTGAACGCCTCCCCAATCTGTCCAGCGGCGTTCCGTGGCTCGAGCTCACTGGCCCAGTTCACCGATCCGAGCAACCGCGTCAAAGCGCGTAAAGCCGTCGTAGCGGGGCCGCCGATTGCAACGAGAGCCAGCACAGCGGCAAGATCCTGCGGCATCCGGCCAAGCGCAATTCCGCCTCGGGCCAGCTGTCGCAACTCATCGACATGGGCAGACCATTGGTCGGCACCCGCCAGCTCTCGCTCCTCCTCCTCGACCCCTAGGACTCCTCCACGCCACAGCCGCGCCAAATTGGCCTGGTCGAGCCACCGCCGCGCTTCCGCGGGGTAGTGACGCAAGTCGAGCATTACAGGTGCGGCCCAATACCAACGCTGATCTTCAGCCCCTGAGTCTTCCGGGGTTGGCAAATCTGCCAACATCACCGACATCCGCTCTTCCGAGAGTCGCAGTAACTCGCTCAGTTGGACGACCCTCGTGATACCGGGCCCAGCGGCCGCCGCGTCAGCTAGAGGATCGATCGCGGTCGCCAGGGTAATGCTTGGGTAGAGCAACCCAAGGACAGGCATGCCCGTGAGTCGATCGGCACTTCGCGCAAACTGCAGGCGCGGCGAGTGTCGGCGCCTGCCCTCGGGAGTATTTGCCTGGTCAAGGCCCTCATCCGGCACGTCGAACAGCTGACGATCGGCTTCGTAGCTGACCAGAGCGGCAACGACTTTCGGAACGACCTGCCAAGCCGAGAAGACCAGCCTCTTTGTGAAGGTTCGCGCCTGCTCGCTCGCGAACGCACCCTCCAGCTGGTAGTACGGAAGGGCCGGCGGCAGCCAGAACAGTCTGGCAAGTCCGTCATCGACGGTGGTCCTGAGGAGACTCCGCAGCCTCGCATTGGCGGGATCGACCTTACGGTAGCTCTCGATGTCGCTTGGCGTAAGGAGCAGGTCTTCCGCCCCTGAGAGAGTTTTCCACAATTGGCTCGATTGCGACTCGCTAACGGTGGCAACTTCGAATCTACGCTTCAACTCATAGTCATCCATGAAGTTGAGCACATACGATGCAGACTTCCAGTAGTCCAAGGTGTCCGGCTGGTCTATCGTGCGCGCGATTCGCTGCAAAGCCAGATACTGCATCAGGTCCGACGGTGACAACGTCTGACGATCGCTCACCTCGACCAGCATGCCTCCACGGTCGTCAGTGACCGCAAGACGCTCGGTGCGGACCATTGCGTGTCTAAGGCTCGCCTGCACCTGGTCGCGGGCAGTCTTCAATTGGTCTGTCGGTGTGACACCACACTTGAAAAGCTGTTCGCGATACGTTGTCAGGCCCGCCGTAAATGACGCGGTAGTCGCCGGGTCGTTGTGCAAGAAGGACACCGTCTCAACGAAATCCTTGTAGTGGTCGTCACCGTCAGCATCATCGCCAAGCGTGTACATCTTGTACGGCGTCGCAGACAGCATCAGGACTCGGGCGTTCCCGTGATTGAACAGTGCCTGAGCGAGCTGGCTAGCCTGGTCTTCTCCCCGTAGCAGCGACTTGAAGCGCTGGAACTCGTCCAGGATGACAAGGTCAGGCTCGAGGGCATTCACACAGACCGTGGCCAGCAATCCTCTGAGAGCGCCGACGACCGCCCCGCGTTGCGACTTCTCCTCGTCAGTCAGGCTGGTGCGTTTGCCCAGACGGTCGGCGAGTTCCAGGACCCGATCTCGCAGTGGCGGGGCTCCCGGTACAGCAAGACTGTCGTCCGCCAACAGAGCTTTCTGGAAATCGCTGTGGAGTGACTCGTCAACCGAGTGTCTGGTTAGGAAATCATCAAGGCGTCGCTTGAATCTGTCAGGACGAGTTTCTCCCGTGAGCAGTGTCACAAGGCCCGGACAGGTCTTAAGCCATGGCTCGGGCAGCATCCAGTACAGAAGGCTGCGCTCCTCCGCCTTTCCCTGACTCGATTTGAGATTGAACGACGTCCCCGGGCTGAACGAGATGAAGTTGACCTTGCGTTGTTTGAGGTCTTTCAGATCCCTGGGCAGCAGGGTGATTCGGTCTGGGAGCCG
>JBGTHI010000149.1:0-3105 GCA_041746295.1 Myxococcaceae bacterium | reverse complement strand
CGGGTGGGGGCTTGCCCCCTCCATCGACTTGGGGGGGCGCCCCGACCGAAGCGCGATCCCGGGGGCTCGGGGGGCTGGCGAGGTCAGTCCCCCGCTCTCTTAGTAGGTTCGGTTGAAGCGGCCGTTCGCGGCCCTTACTGTAGAGGGGAAGGCCGGGAATGGTGACGGCGCGAGGCACTGTTGTGACCACCATCTTCTTCAAGAAAGTTGGGCTCAGGGGTTTCCCCCCTCCCCTCTCTGGGTCCATGGGGCTGCTTAGGACACTCTCCTACGCGGCTCCGCTTTTTTTTTGCGCCTCGGGCGGAACAACGCCCGAGGCGCTTTTTTCTCTAGTTTTTGCAAACCCTGGATATAACCGTCGCTCAGTCGTCATACCTTCACCCCCGCTGGGAGACCTTTGGCTATGGCCGGCACCGACAAGCGTAAGCAGTCGCTCTACTTTCCCGAGGAGATGCTGAAGGAGATCCAGGAAGAGGCCACCCGTCAGGACCGCTCCCTGTCATGGGTGGTGCAGCAGGCCTGGAAGCTTTCCCGCGAGCGGATCAAATCGTTCCCCGCGGTGAACGACGTCTCTGGCGACGAAGCGGCCGACCCCCGCGAAGCGTAGGTCGCTTCCCGGAAAATCGCCGCAGTCCCCGACGGCTCGTCCGCGCTCACGGCGCTACCCGGCGAGCGCCGTTTACGGGCCCTCGCCGCCCTTGGCCGCCGCGTAGTGCACCGATTTCAGCACGCGTTCCGCGATTGGCTGTATCCCCCTTCCTCCCTCCAACCTGGAGGAAAGGGTCATCACCCACTTGATGCGGCCATTGCAGCCCAGATAGGTCACCGTCTCGTACGCCTCCTTCTTGTCCGGGGAGGCGTCGCGCGAGCGCTTGCGCGCTGCCGGTGAGCCACCTGCCCTCGCCCGCTCCCAACCCGGTTCATTCAGCGCCTTGAGCAGCTGGGAGACGCAGAGCTCCGGCTCTCGCGGCGTAACGGGGTAGACGGAGAGCTCCACGCCGAGATCGCCTGAAGGCGGCTCGAAGCGGTGGGTGTCCTGCCTCACCGTCTCTTGCCAGTCGGCGGGGAGCTTGAACTCCAGTCCCAGAACCTTCGCATCGGTCCACGGCTCGTCCGCGAAAGCGGCGTTGGTCAAGGTGAGGCTCAGTGTCAGCACCGATAGGAGGGTCTTCATCCGCCTGTTCTAGCAGAGCGAGCTCTGACGCGAAGCTCCTAACGCGGCTCGGCATAGCAGTCAGGCCGCTTAGGTGGTGCTCGACGCATCGACCATGCGGGGTAGCAGGTAGCCCAGCGAACGCTCATGGCGGTAACCGATTCCCCGATGGCCATCGGGGAACTCCTCGTGGACCACCGGCGCGCCTACGCCGATCAGCGCCTCGGCCACCTGCCGTGCGCCCCAGCGCAGGTTGAATTCATCCTGGGTGCCGCAGTCGATGAACGCGGAACGCAGCCCCGCGAAGGCACGCCCATTCTCCAGGATGAACCGGACCGGATCGTGCTCCAACCAACGGGACCAGACCTGAGGAAGGATTCGGGCCGAGCTCGCATCGAAGGGCAGCTCGAGCTCCAGCGGCGCGCCAGCGCGCGGTGAATAGGCCGCCGCCATCGCCAGCGTATTGAGTACCAGGTGGTCGTTGCCGCGGAGCTGGGTCTCCCGCGCCCGGCGCCGAAATCCCTCGAACCAGTTGGAGACACCGCCGCCGTCCATCAGCGCGCCGGCCGCCTTGGGGAAGTCGGGCAGGTAGCAATACTCGAAAAAGGCGTCCCCGGAGTGACAGGCCAGATGATCGAAGAGTCCGGGCTGGGCGCGGGTCACCGCCAGTGCCCCGTATCCGCCGGAAGAGGTCCCGATCAGAGCGCGCGACCTGGGACGCGGATCGGTGCGGAAGCTGCCGTCCACCGCCTTCACCACGTCCTGCGCTAGGTAGTCGGCGTAGCGTCCGGTCCCCGCGCTGTTGATCCATTGACTTCCACCCAGCCGCGTCCAGCCGTCGGGGCAGACCGCGATCGCCGGAGGAACCGTTCCCGCCTCGATCAGGCGATCTAGCCGCTCCAGCGTGTTGGGAGTGAAGCCGTTGTGGTTGGTCCAGCTGGCTCCCGCGGAGCCGAAGGCGTGAAGCAGGTAGACGGTGGGGAACCTCTCTGTCCCCTGCCCATGGCTGGGCGGCAGGTAGACCGGGAAGCGGCGAAGGGCGGGCTCCTTGCCGGCATTGTTCTTGAGCGCCACGGAATCCACGGTGAGCCACTCGACACGACCACGCATCAGCTGACCACCTTTCGATCGGAGTTCGCGGAGCCGGCAGGCTCGGCGGGCTTTGGCAGCCGCTTCATCACTTCCTTCAGATCCATCCAGGCGCTCTTCTTCTCAGCCGGACTTCTTAGCAAGTAGGCCGGGTGGTAGGTCGGCATCAGGGGAATACCGTCGTACTCGCGCCACTTGCCCCGCATCCGGGTGATCGGCGTCGCGTCCCGCAGCAGGGTCTGTGCCGCGAACTTGCCCAGCGCCACCACCACCTTGGGCCTCAGCGAGGCGAGCTGCGCCTTAAGGAAAGGCTCACAGGCGGCGATCTCATCCGGCTCCGGGTTGCGATTATTGGGCGGACGGCACTTCACCACGTTGCAGATGTAGACCTGCGAGCGCTGGAAGCCCATCGCCTCGATCATCTTGGTGAGAAGCTGGCCGGCTCGGCCAACGAACGGCTCTCCCTGCAGATCCTCGTCGGCGCCGGGCCCCTCCCCCACGAAGACCAGCTCGGCTTGGGGGTTGCCGACTCCGAAGACCAGCTTGGTGCGGCCCTGACAGAGCTTGCAGCGCCGGCAATCGCCCAGCTCCGCCCGAATCTCCTCCAACGAGCGGACGGTCCCTCCCGACGGCACCCGCACCGGTACCGCCGTCGGTGCCGCGGGTAACGGCACAGCGGCCGGCACACCCGGTCGTGGAGCCGCCGCGATCAGCTTGGGTTTGGGCAGCGGCGCTCCGCCCTCCTCCCGGTGCCAGGCCAGGTACCGGAGCAGATCGTCGGCTACCAAAGAGAGGGAATCGTCTCGCGCGCTCACGGCCGCGGCTTATACCAGTCTGCGGCGATGCGGTCCCAGATCGCGTCC
>JBGTHI010000148.1:0-3313 GCA_041746295.1 Myxococcaceae bacterium | reverse complement strand
AAGGCTCTCTCATCCAGCGGCTTATGTGGGAATGTTTCTCCAAGCTCCTTCCGCTCTTCGCCACCTCCCGCCGCTTCGCGGCGGGGGCTCATCCAGGAAAACCACCCCACGTGGATCGCGAAACTACGCGGTCAACAACAGTCAGGCAGCGCCGGGTCTAAGACGAGACGCAAAGCATGCAGGAAATTGCTCTTACCGACACGATTCTCGCCGACCACCACCGCAGGCGCCCCCAGGGCGACGTCTAGCAGCCGGAAATTGCGAAAGTTCTCTATCCTAATGCGACTTATTCGCATGGACCTGTACCTCCGTGCCTCGAGCGCGCACCTTCCGCGAGGCTTTTGGAGCTCCGCGAGGCTTCTCGCGAGACTTTGCCCTTTCAAGACGAATGCGGACTTTGAGCGCGCGAGCAAGCGCTGCGAGGGTACGGTAGGTCGGATTGCCTTCACCCCGCTCGATTCGACTGATCTCGCTCTGCTGCACCCCCGAGACCACGGCCAGGCGTCTTTGAGTTAAACCTTCTTGCTGCCGCAGCTCGATCAGCATCCGGGCGAGTTCGAAGTGCTCGAAGTAGGCGTCGAATTCCTCGATGGCTTTAGGGCCTTCCGCTTTGGTCTTCGCCCAGACCTCGTCCATGAATTCTTTGAAGCCAGCACCCATCTCGTCCTCCGCCAAGCAGCACCGCGAATCGGTCCGGTTCATCCTACCGCTGATGGGTATACCCATCAAGCGACCGCATTCAAGCACCACGGGCTCGCTTCCAGGCTCCCAGTAGTTGACGGGCCTGCTTAATCTCGAGGTCTTGACGTTTGGGGCTGGGGTCCTTGCCCTTGTCGTAGCCTGCGAGGAGCAGCACCACCTTGTCTCCGTGAGCGTGGCAGAAGACGCGGAGGAGGATGGGCTGGGGCGGCGCCTTCTTGAGCTTCCGTCCGCCATATGTGACTGCACCCTTCTCTAGGCGCACCCGGAATTCAAAGAGCCCACGACCCAGCTGCTTGCCAAACTCAGTCCCGCACACTCCTGCTCCGAAGAACTGGAGTTCGCGGTTCATTGCCAGACCGATCACCTGCTGCTTGCGGACATCGAGGGACAGCAACCACTCCCGAATGGGCGAATAGCCGTTCGAGTCTTCGTAGAACTCGAGTTCATAGGGGAGCTTCCCTCTCCACGAGAGAGATCGATCCGGCTTATCACTCGCCTTCACCGATTGTCCCCAGGCCGCGCCGCTGGTGGGCCTTCGGTCGTGAGCCTCTCGAACGCTTCTCGACTCAAGGCGCCAGCCGCATAAAGACCTCGGGCGGTCTCGTCAACCGCGGCGAGGATTGTCGAGGGGAGCTCCGGCGTCGCCTGCTTTCTGCCTCGTGTTCGCTTTGGCCAGCCCATACAGATTCTCACTACACCGACGCTCCGACAGCGCTCTCCCTGAAAGTCATGCTCTATATGACTTTGATGCATCCTTCTTCGGCATCAGTCACGTGCCTCGGCCAGCTTCTTGATGTGGCTAAGAACGCGACCATGGATGGCGTGGATGATCGCCTCTGCGCCGTGGATCGAAAGAAGCCGTCCAGATGAGGAGGGTTGATGCCATAGGGACTCCACTCCTTCATGTGCGTGCTCAGACCGTCTCGCACGTCTGCCTACTGATCACCCCTGTGCGCGCGCGTCCAACGAAGAATTCTGATCCTCACCGCCGAACCTAGATCTCAATCTGATCCGGTGAACGCTTACCTCCTGTGAACCAGGGCGCCGATCTCCTGCTTAGCCTCTTCAAACGTAATCGCTCGGCAGGGTGATCGCCGCGGTGGGTGCCGACTCGCGATCGCCTCATTGATGGCCGCCTTCTGCATGGAATAGTGGACCAGGAAGAGCACCTCTGGCTTCCATCGGTCGAGATACGATCTCTCGTAGAACGTCAGCTTCGAGCCGTCTGGGCGAGTTGCTGCGACGCCCTCGAGGTAGGTCTCGGGGGGAGACTGGCAAAACGGTCACGCTCCCTGGCTGCCGGTAGGCACCCTCACGCGGTAAGGAGCGGCGGTATGGCAAGCGTTCTTCACCGGGATCGCGGTGGAGGTCCGGGAACCGCGAGGGATCGACCGGTGCCGGATGCTGCCACTGGCCGACGCGTCGGCCGTGTCGCTGCACGCATTCGTGAAGAACCACGTCGAGCCGGGCGCCAGGGTCATCACCGACGGCTGGCAGGGCTACCATGGGCTGGACAAGCTCGGCTACGTCCATGACCGGCGCAGTTAACGGGCCGCCCGTGCCCGTGGCGAGGATCCCGGCGAGCTGCTGCCCCGCCGTACACAGAATCGCCTCGTTGGCCAAGAGGTGGCTCCTGGGCACCCACCAGGGCTCGGTCGATGACGCCCACCTGCCGAGCTACCTGGATGAGTTCGTGTTCCGCTTCAACCGCCGCCGCTCCCGCAGTCGCGGGATGGTGTTCTACCGTGTGCTCGAACGCGCCGTCGCCCACGCCCCGGTGCGTTACAAGGACATCATCGCGACCCAACAGCCCCGGAAAGTGCCGCCCACGCCGCCGCACAAGTTCGGGCACCCGCCGAGCCTAGAGCGGCCTCCAGCAAACCGCCCGTGGAGGACGGCCGAGCGGTCCTCCGGTTAAGTGGAGACCCCCGATGGCGTTTATGCCGCTATCGGCATAACCGCCACACCACAGCGACCTTGCTCCTCCGCGCTGGCGTTCCCATCCAGCACGTCCAGCGGATCCTGCGCCACTCGGACATCAAGCTGACGGTCGACACCTACGGCCACATGATCGTCGAAGACCTTCGCCCGGCGCTCGCCGCGCTACCCGTAATTTCCCACCGGGCCACACCGGCTCGCTCAGGTTTTGTCCCATCCTTGTCCCAAGACCCGCGCCCCAGACAAAACAAAGCCCTCGGAGCTTTGGGATTCCTCCCGAACTCCGAGGGCTTCAATCAGTCGGGGAGACAGGATTTGAACCTGCGACCCCTTGGTCCCGAACCAAGTGCTCTACCAGGCTGAGCCACTCCCCGAATCGTGCCGACCGCGCGGAGCGTTTAACCGGACCTGTCTCTTTCGTCAATCAAGAGTCCCCCTTCTCTTTGAAGAGAGAATGGCGCTAATCAGGCCCGGTGAGCCGTACACTCGATCCCTGCCTCGCCGCGGTGCTCGCGCATCAGGACTTCGATGTGAGGCCACTGCTCGACTTCTTCATCAAGGTCACCGGGCTCGCCAAACGCACTCCGCACGATCGCATCCTCCTGGCCGTAGCTGAAGAGCTGGAGGCGCTCTGTCGAGGCGCCGCCGAGGCGCTGGAGCGGAGCACGGCCGG
>JBGTHI010000147.1:0-2616 GCA_041746295.1 Myxococcaceae bacterium | reverse complement strand
CGACGGCCGCCGGCACGCGGTCCGATTCCAGGATGGCATGATGGGGTGGAAGTCCACCCGCTATCAGGGTGGGGAGCCGCTGATCGGCCACTCGAAGGGTTACGAAGTCATCCTCGACGTATCCGCGAAGCCGAAGCAGATTACCCTGAGGCGGGGCGAAGGTGAGGACAAGGAAACGCGACTGGGGATCTACGAGGTCAATGGCGACACGCTCAAGATGGCGCTCGGTCGAGAAAAGGACCGGCCCAAGAGGTTAGACGAGAAGGAAGCTCAACTCCTGACGCTAAAGAAGGTCAAGCCCAAGGAGTAGGGCTCGCTGCGTTAGTGTTGCGCGATGAGATAAGGGGACCGCCGTGTCCAAGGACGCCTTCATCAGCTACTCCACCAACGACGCTGCTCTTCGTGCCCTGACAGGGAAGACCATAGGCGACGACCCAGCCCAGTGGCAGGAGTGGTGGCGCCAAGCCGGGGCAGTCGTGGCGTGAGGTCGGACTTCGAGGAAAGAAAATGTGACATTTGGGGTGCAATCGACTATGCGAGCTGCGGCGCTGCTGCCACCCCCGGCCCTCTCCTCGTCCGACGCCGTCGCAACCTCCGCCGCGCCACTCTCGATTCCACCGGCTTGCAACGCCGGGCGGGTTTTCTACAGAGCACTCCCGACCCTTTGACCCCCCCTTCCAGGTCTTCAACGTGCAGCTCACGCCGCCACTGCAAGCGGATTCTTTGTTTGCGTCTTGCCCGCAATTTGTTGCGTGTTAGAATCCCGACACTTTCAGTCGAATCATTGTTGGGCCGTGAACGAAATGTGGATGCTGGCGGCCTGGAAGTGGGACGATGGGTCGGCCCTCCCGGTGGGAGTACAGGAAAGAATGCATCAGGCTCTGCAACGCTTCGCAGGGGGTTCATGTATGACTGGAAGAGCGGGCCCCGGAACTCAGACAACGGCACAGGAGCGCGGTCGCAAGCTCGCGCTGGTTGTCCTGTTGCTGGCAGCGTGGGGCGTTGGCCGGTTCGCGCTGGGAATGGAGTGGTTCTCGGCCATTCTGTTTTCCGTGGCTCTCGCGTACCTCGGAGACACAGTTCTCGCCTATTGGCGCTACCGGCGAAAGATAGTTGCCATCCTGGGTGCCGCTACATCTAGCGAGGAGGTGTTCCGACTTCTGAAAGACCCCGACCCGGATTCCGCCCTGTTGGATACCTACGTCCCGCCTCTCACGTTTGCCTTTCTAGCCGCGGAAATCTATGGGGTCGACGTCCTGCTCCGGAACTCCGAAGCCCCCCTCAATCTGGCGTTACTGGGTGGGTGCGCGCTAATGGTGGCTATTCCCGCCGGTCTGGTGGGGGGCCTCGTGTACTGGGTAATGGCCAATATCGTGCCGCGCTGGTTTGACACGCTAGCGCTCGCCCGCTCTTCGGACCGAGAGGTGTGCCGCGAGGCAGTCGCGCGCTGGGAGGCTTGGCTGGCCCATCTCGCCAAGGTCCAGCTGGAACAACAGATTTTCACCAAGCGGATCGCCACGCTGGTGTCGGCGCTGGTACGGAGCTACTCAGGCGGAGAGGAGGGATACCGAGACGATGGTATCCTGTCAGAATGGGCTGGGGCCAAGGACGAGTTGGTCGCGGCCGGTCCGGTGGTTGTGCCGGAGGTCGTTCGCGGTCTGGTGCGCGTCTTCGAGCACAGCTCGACACCCGAGTCGACCATGGCGTGGATGTACCTGACCGGGGTACTGCGCAAGATCGGCTCCGACGCCACGGTGGAGCTGCGCCGAGCGGTGACTGGCCTGCCGGAACGGACGCCGGCCCCATATCAGTCGGCGGGTCAATACGTCCGCGGCCGACTGGAGCTGCTCCTCGCTGAGTGGCGCATCGCCGAGCAGGAAACCCAAAGTGATCGGGCGTCGAATTGAGGCCGCACCCATCTGCGGTTGGGTTGACGGCCTGGAGACCTCTGGTACTATGCGCGGGGAAAGTCTAATCAATGCTTCGGCAACACGATGGAGTGACTCATGAGACTCAAGGTAGCTGGTTCACTTGTTCCTTTCTTCCTAGCCGCACTAGTCTGCGTGGTGTCTGCCCCAGACCTCGCCCGCGCCCAGAAGGACGCGCCTAAAGCGGACGACGCGGCAGCGAAGGAGAAGGATCGGTTGCGTGGGTCGTGGGTCGTGGTCAGGGGAGTGGCACACGGGGGATCGACGGACCAGCCGAATAACCTCCGGTCGATGGTCTACATCACCAACGACCGTGACTTCGGCGACAAGTTCGTCCTCCACTTGGCGGAGGGGGGAGACAAGGTCCGGCACCACGCCTACACCTTCAAGCTGGACTCGACTAAGTCGCCGAAGTCTATAGATCTGACGTTCGGGCACACGTTCCCAGGCATCTACGAACTCGACGGCGACACCCTGAAGATCTGCGCGGGGCTCATGCATCGACCGGCCGAGTTCAAGCACAAGGCCGGGGAGACGAGCATGTGGCTGCTTCTGCACCGCCAGAGATGACGCTTCCGGCCTCACGACTCCGCACGAGTCGGCCGAATCAGGCGGGCGGCGATCGCGGTCCTCCTGGATTCAAGGCTCTCGCGCGGCCGCCGCTGCTGAGCTTACTCGTTTGGCCTCT
>JBGTHI010000146.1:0-18145 GCA_041746295.1 Myxococcaceae bacterium | reverse complement strand
GCGCCGACCGCGCTTCCGCCTGCGCAGCCTTCAGCTCGGCGGGCGTCGCCGCGTTCTCTTTTAAGCGGGTATTCAGAACCTCGAGATGCTTTCGATGCGCGGCCTCCAACTCTTTATAGGGTCTTTCCGCCTCGGAGGCCGATCGCGCCACGGCATAGACGACGCCGAGCTCGGCGATCGCCATCTGCCGAGCCAAGGCCTCTGTGGCCTCCCCCTGTCGGCCGACTGCACCCAGATGAAGCGCGTTCTGCCAAGCAGATGCCACGACCAGCAGAGGGAGCTGCAGAGCGACGTAGATCCGGTGCCGGGTCGCATCGCCATTGCCCAACAGGGTTCCCGCATCCCGTGAGTAGGGCCACACCTTCGCCCCAAGGCGAAAGGTTGGAAACGGATCCAGCTGTTGAAGCTGCACCCGGATCAGGTCGGCCTCAGCCTGTGCGCGAGCCCCCTCTATCCGGTAGGAGCGCTCGACCACCGACGAAGTCAACGCGGCCAGGTCGAGAGGTTTGTAGTCAGGGGAGGGCCCGCCGGCGCCTCCCAGCATCGTGCACACTACCCACAGGGGTCCCATCCTTTAGAAGGTTCCGTGCATGGCTGCGGCTTTGCCGGCTTCTGAAAGCGCGTAGCTGTAGAGAACGCGCGACTGGAGATCGCCGGCGTCCCAGCTCGCTCCGCATGCGAGACAACGGGCATCCGTTCGCCCCTCACCCGCCACCCGCTCGCAGCCGTTGCAAAAGACCAGCTCCGCGGGCCGCTCGTAGTCGACGCCTATGTGTCTGAGGAGGGTGGCGCAGCTTGGACAGCTGAGAGCGACCCCTCGCTGAAAACTTTCCTCTGGGGCCACATGGCCGCAACCATAGTGATGGATGAGCTCTCCGTGCCTGAGGTCGGCCGAGCGGCAGCCGGCACAGACCTCTCGGAAGATCAAGCGGGCATCGGCACAGGCGAGACAGACATGGACGCGCTCGAAGAAGCGCCTCTTCAAGAAGGCCGCATCCACCAGCTCATCGAGGTCAGTGAGCACCGTCGGTGATAGGAGGTCGATCGGCGGATAACGATGGCCGAATGCAGCTTGAGGATCGCGCACGGGCATCAGCTCACCCATTCCGCGCGTCACCATCATGCGGAGGATCGTGAGCTTCCTCCGTTCACTGTCCGAACAGATAGAATCGATGGCGGGCATCCAGGCGGATCGACCTTCGATCTGTCGCATCCGCTCGAGTGACGCCCCTATTTCTCTAGGAAGGTCGCTCGATGGGTCGAAGGCCGCATCGGCATAAGCCATCCAGGCAGCAGCGCCAGATGCCTTGGGAGCGATCTCGCGCACCGCCATCAACAATGGGAGCAAAGCCGTGGCAGGGCTTCGCCGAAGTCGGCTTAGCGCTGGCTCCACCTGCGCTATGGTTTCGCCGAGCAGAAGGGCCGCTCGAAGCTGTCCAGCCCGCCCAATTGCTTCTTCCGGCGTCAGGAACTGGAGATTAAGACCCTGCTGCTTGAACTGGGTACCCAGATCGCTCTGCAGCAAATCCACGATCAAGCGATCGGACTTACGTCGGGATGGCGTTCCATCCGCGATGATCGCGAGTACGGTGCCGGCATGTTCCAAGTTGGTGCGCGTCTGAACGATGCTCAGGCGCTCGGCACCAGGTTGGATAGGGTGACTCAGCTCTGGTGACATGGTAAGATCCGTTTAGCAAGCATTGACGCGGCGCTTTGTTGAATACAACGGCGCCGATTGCAAGCAGATGTGTCGTGAACGCCACTGTCCATGTTGCGTAAGCGACGGAAGCCTCGAGAATAACAAAGGACGGAGCGTTCAGCCTCTCCGGGAAAGCGGGGAAGAAGCGGGCGCGCGCTTCACAATGCCGTGCCACCGCGGGCTGCGAGCTCAGGCCCAGTCCGGCAACAAGGTGGCCCAAGATCGCCGCCGAAGCGCCTGGTTGGCAAGAAACGGTGGCTAGATGGGCCATCCTAGGCCGGACCACACGGTGGCGCGCCACCCTTAGAGCCGCTGACTGATACACCCAGGTTGGAAGAGCCCAGGAAATTACCTATTTGTGATAATACAATAATCACGTCCTTCGCCGGCTCGATCGCGGCGTTGCGGTGATACGCGGAACCGTCATCACGAATACTTCTGCTGGTCGCGCTTTGGTCGCAGGGTCTCCTTGTAATTAACCAAGGGGCAGTTTATATGCCGCCGCGTCGCTCACCCGTGCGGTGATCGATCTTAACAGAACATGAAGGCCGCGAGCGCAAGCGCATCGAAGCCGTTGGATTGGGTAGCGCATGTTTCATCGGTTTGGGCTGTTTTCCCCTCCTTGGCTCGGTTGTTTGAAGGGGTTCTCTTCTTCACTAACCCTTGTCATGTTTTGTTTTCTTGGTTCTCCGGCTACGGCCGCCGAACCGGGCGTGAGCTCGGCCTACTGCCGGAAGACCCAGGCGCGAGCGAACGCGGACGCCGCGCTGCTCTTGACTCCCAAGCTCCTGGCGCAAGGGCTTCGCTACCCGGCGACCGGTGTTGATCCAACCGCCGTTTTCGGTGTCGGGACTCAGTTCCGCGCTGGGCTCAGCTTCTCGCCCACCGACTTCATCAAGGGGCTGAAGCTTTCGTCGGTGGCGGATGCCGATTGCGAGCGGCAAGAGACCAACAGCCGGATCGAGGAGTTTCTGGAAGAGGCGGCCGATGGCTTCCGCCGCCGCGCCCTGAGGGCCCAGGTCGACTTCCTGGTCAAGAACCAGAATCGCTGGAAGTCCGTGCTCAAAACGGAGAATGAGCTTTTCCAGCGACGCGCGGTGACCCTGCTGGAGCTGAGTGAGCTCAAGGCGCGCGTCTTCGAGCTCGAGAAGATCTTGATTCAGACCCGCGGCTTGCACCAGCAACTGGGATCGCGTGATCTCTCCAACCTGCCTCGGACGATCCAACAGGCGCGGGCACAGTATGTGAACCACACCAGCCGGTTTGAGAAGGCCGCGTCCGGCGTGCGGGCCATGGATGCGTGGCAGTTTAGGGTGCTTGGCGGCGTGGCGATCTCCGAGCGACCCGCCGACTGGTTCGCGCTCGCGGAGGTGACGGTCAGCCTGGGTGTGGTAAACCAGCTTATCGGTGAGCGCCGCTATCTGGCGGCCCGGGCGGATGAAGCGGCGAATGGCCGCCACGAGGCGGGAGATCGGCTCCGCGTTCTTCAGACCCAGCTGATCGAGCGGCGCGCACAGGCCACCGCCGAGCTCCGGATTCTGGATGACCAGATTGCAGGCATGGAGGCGACCCGCACTTCGCTCGAAACGGTCTCCGCCCACGGTGCGGACCACGCGGTCGGAGTGCTTCAGTTGGAGGAGATCTCCAAGGGCGCTCAGCGAGCCTATCTGCGCGGCCTAATCGAGAGCCTTTCGGAGCTACTGTCGAGCGACACCATCACGGGGTGAGTCTCACGCAGTCCGCAGTTCAAGACACCGAAGCAGCGCGGGGGATTACAATGATTGACGATGCCAAGGGATCAGCCCACTTCGAGCGCGAGCGTGCTTTCCTGAACAAGGTCCTGTTGCTTACCTCATCCGATGCGCACCCCGCCGCAGCTGGGGTAGCGACTCGGGTCTTCTCGGGGCTGGTCCTGGCGGCGACCACGGTCGCCGTCGCCTGGATGGGCGTCTCCGGCTACCACTTCCTCAACGACTCGGTGATCGCGCCGGTGGACCTGTCGGTCGGCAGCAACCAGGTGGTCCCGACCAGCATCTCCGTCAATCGCATTGCCGCGGACCGCGACGCACTGAACATCCGCATCCAAGAGGATCAGGAGGCGGTAGACGTCGCGTCTCGCAACGCCGAGAGGCTTACGGCCTTGCGAGATACCTTGATTCGCTCGATCGAGCGTCTGAAGGCGCTGGCCGAACGCGCGAACGGTTCGGGGCTCACCGACCAGAATCTGCTGGCGAGGCAGGCGATCATTCTCCGGAGGGAAGTCGCGGCTCAGAGGGCCTACGTCTCGGAGCTGGCGCGAAGCTACAAGGTGGGGCTGGCACGCAAGTCGGACCTGCTCCACGAGCAGGGTGAGTTGGCTCGCCTGCGGCTGGCGCTGATCGATGTCAAGCGAAGCTGGCTACAAAGTGAAGAGCAGCGGGGATCGAGCGAGCCGTCGGCAGCGGCCTCCACCCAGCCCGTGGAGGTCTCGCCGGAGCTGACCCAGCAGCAGGACCAGTTGGTCCGGACGGAGATGGACCTCGCCAAGCTTGAGTCCGAGAAGAGGGTCAGGTTGGAGGATCTTCAGGCGGCCCGGGCGCAGCTGCCGAGGCTGGCCGAGCTTGAAAAGCAGGTTCAGGGCCAGCCCTTGCTCCGGGCGGCGCGCTCTGGAGAAAGCGGTGCCTTCGTGCCGTATGCGCAGGTGTCCGGGGTGAAGCAGGGGTCAACGGTCTATCAATGCCAGCTCTGGGGAGTCTTCTCCTGCAATGCGGTAGGCAAGGTGACCGAGCTGTTGCCTGGCGAGGTGAGCAGCCCTGACTCCTTCGGAGGCAATACCCGTGGGCAATACCTCCTGCTGCGCTTGAGCGATCCGCTCGCAGCCAAGGCCAAGTCACTGCGGGTTCGGCCGGACGGTCAGTCGTAAGCACAGGCACCTCGGCAAAGCTCAAAGAGAAAAACCATGGAATCGATCCTCTGGAGCCTACAGGCCCTTGGCGGCGAGGTGACGCTGGGCCCGATCGCCGTTGGAATCTTGTTCCTTTTCCTGCTTCAAGCCTGGGACTTCCCAATCGTCCTCCTTGGCCGGCTTTTTCAACGGACGTTCCTGCCCGCCGGTTCGAAGATTCAGTTGCCCTCCCCTCCGCCAGCGGTCCTGGTGGTGATCCCCTCGTTGCTCAGAAGGGCCGATGAGCTCGCGAGCATAAAGAGCACGCTCCAGAGCATCGGCGCCAATGGTTACCCCGGCAGCGTCACCACCGTGGTCTCTATCGACGGCGCAAGAGAATGCCCGGCGCTCTACTCGGAGCTCACGTCCTGGGCGAAGGCGCAGGCGTGGAGCGGTGGCTTCCGCCTCATCGTGACCGGGACGCCGGAGCGCCGCGGCAAGCCGATGGCCATCGACCATGCCTTCGAGCATGTGAAGACGCTGGTGACCGCCGGCGTTCTGCCGGCAATGCCCCCGGTCTATGTCAGCACGGACGCGGATGCCGACCTGGGACCCCAGGCGCTCCAGCACATGGTCGCTCGACTTCACCAACGCCACTGGCTCACCGGCTCCCCGGCAAGAGCGGTAGCGGGCGCTCTCAATGTCCGGGGCGAGAGGGACTGGCAAGGCTGGCGACACTTCTTCTCGGTCGCGGGTCAGCTGAACCTCCAAGTCGCGCGGGAGTACTACGTCGGCAACATTTGGCGGTACAACCTTCGCTGGCTGCCGGTGACGGGAGTTCCAGGGGCGCTGTACTGCACCTGGTCCGAGATCTTCCTCGTCATCCCCAGGTTCATGGGCTACTCGCGGACTCTTCGCCCCCGCCACTGGTTCAGCTGGTGGGTGGGGATAGCACCGCCCAAGTTCAGCGAGAGCACGGCTCGGGAGCTTCCCGAGCTGATAGCCGGCGACACGGACGATACCGTGACCGCCTATGTGGCCACGCTGGCGCGTTATCGCGGCGGGCGGTTTGTGTTCGATCCGCCCCGGACACCCCTGCACGCGCTCTACTACATGGTGTTGGGGCTGTTCATCGATCGCCCGATCCGATTCGAGCCCAGGGCCAATGTCTACACCACGTCGCCGACCACGGCCCGGAGCCTGTTCCGCCAGCGCAAGCGCTGGAACAGCTCGCGGGTAGAGCTCGCCGGCCGCTTCCTGCCGGTGCTCGGCTATCACTGGACCCTCTGTCTGCCGGTCTTGATCATCAAGCTGTTTATGGCGCGGGCGCTGATCTTCGGCTCGCTCGCCTACGTGGTCTTCCCGCTGGTGCTCTCGGAGACCAAGGTCTCAGTCTCCTTCATCCTCGGGTACACCTCCTTGGCGCTCGCTTGGGCCCTGATGACCGGCTGCGCACTGCTGATCAACGCCGACGCGCGCTCCTGGCTGCTTCTGATCGGGATCCCGCTCGCACCCGCCTATCAGTTCGTCTTCAACTGGTTGCCCTTCGCGGTAGGAGTCTTCTCCGATCTTTTCCTGTTCGGCAACCGGACCGGCTTTGCCCCTGAGCAGACGCTGATTCGCGGGGGCTCGGCACGCCTGGCTTTGCTGTTCCGTGCAAAGAGAGCGTTTTCGGCCGCGGTGCGGTCGGCGTTCGTCGGGGACATACCCTTTGGCGGCTTCTGGTTCGGTTGGCGCGAGACCCGCTGGACGCCGAGCGGCTTCGAGGAGTGGAGCCGCCGGAAGTCGGGAACTCTCTGGCGAAAGCCGGCGCTACGGGTGCAGGAGCCCGAACCACCGCCGCCCACGAGGAAGGTTGCCCATGAGCCCAGGTAGCGACCTGAACGCGAAGATCCTCCTCGCGCCCCTGTTCCTCGCGCTTTCACCATCGAAGCATTTCTTGGCACCGCGGCGTCAAGCCGAGACGGGTAGACGAGCGTGAAAACACTATGGGCAGCAGGGGTGTTGGTGCTGGGGTGCCAGATTGCCCTCGCGTGCGGAGGAGCCTCTCAAGAAGGTGAACCGCTTCCCTTGGTCGAGGGCCAGTGCGCGCCTCAATCGGTGAGCGAAGTGCAGCTGCCTGCGGGAGAAACCGTGGGCGTCTGCACAAGCAGGGTTGCGGGAGCGAGCGCCATTGTCGCCGAGGAGCAGTACCCCGTGGGTCTGATCTATGACGGCCATCCGCACGAGGCTCTGCCCGACCGCGTGGCCTATCTCACGTTTGACGACGGCCCTTCAGAGTGGACGCTCGAATTCCTGCAGATCCTTCTAGAGAAGCAGGTCAAAGCCACCTTCTTCATCAATGCCAAGCACCTCAAGGGTAGCGCGGGCCTGGAAGGCGAGTATCGGGACGGAAACAAGGACTCCGTCGCCTTTCGAGACGTCCTGGCGCGCGTGGTTCAAGACGGTCATGCCATCGGAAATCACACGGTCGGCCACACCGACCTCGCCGGGTTGAACGAGCAAGCTGCGGCCAAAGAGCTGGATGAGAACGAGCGGTTGATCAACACCGCCCTGGTTCAAGCGATGCAGCCGACGCGCGTTCTCTCGTTGGTCCGCCCTCCCTTCGGCTCCCCATGGTTCCGGGGGAAGGTCGTTCCGCAAGACGTAGTCGTCGCCCGTAAAACCACTGGGAACATCGTGCGCAATCGCGGAGTCAACGTTCTCTGGAATATTGACTCCTCCGACTCGCGCGAGTGGGCGGCGGACGAGTCGTATACGAAGGCAGGCGGCCGCGTGACCGCCGATCCCTCTGTCTCCTTTGCTTCCAAGGTCCAGCGACTCCAAACCACCATTCTCGGCGATGCCCTCGTGACCAACCACAAGGGCGTCGTGATCCTGATGCATGACACCCACAACGCGACCCGCGATGCGCTGCCGGCTATCATCGATGGGCTCCGCGCGGCGGGCTACTCCTTTGCCACGGTCGAGGAGTTCGTCGAGTCACGGTGGCGCCGATCCAGCTTGCAGATGACGCCAGGGCCGGGCCTCTACAACGCCTGCATGCCAGATGACGACCGCGGCTGCATGCGGGTCGGAGGACCCACCAAGGAACGGATCTGTGGACGGGTGCTCCAAGCCTATCAGGCGGCCGGAGGCGAGCCCCTGCTTGGCGCAGCTGTGGGAGCGCTTCAAACAGCGACCGGCTCCGCGGCTTTCACCCAGGAATTTGAACACGGCATTCTCGCTCTCCATCCCGAACTCGCCCCGCCCTGCAACGTGGCAGTCATCTCCAAGTAGGTGTAGCAAAAATGAAAATCTCCAAAGTTGTGCTCATCCTGTCAGCGCTGTGCGCCGCCTGTAACGGGACCGGAACGGAGTTCGGCCCCCTCTCACTGACCGAAGGGGTCTGCGTGCAACGCGTGGCCAGCGAGGTGGAGCTGCCAGCGGGAAACGACGTCAGGGTCTGTTCGACTCGGGTCCAGGGAGCGAGCGCCATTGTCGCTTCGGAGGCATACCCCTTTGGCCCGCTCTACGAGGATGGTCATAACGAGCCCCTTCCAGACGGCGTGGCCTACCTCACGTTTGATGACGGCCCTTCGGAATGGACGTTCGAGTTTCTGAGGATCCTCCGGGAGAAGCAGGTCAAGGGGACCTTCTTCATCAACGCCAAGAACCTCAAAGGGGAGAAGGGGCTGGAGGGAGACTATCTGGATTCCCGCTCCCGCAAGATCGCGTTCCGCGATGTCCTCGCGCAGACCGTCGATGACGGCCACGTGCTGGGAAATCACACGGTTCATCACGTGGATCTCGCTGGGCTGACTCCGGAGGAAGCGGCCGAGGAGCTGGACGAGAACGAACGGCTGGCCAACGTCGCTCTGGTCCAGGCCAAGCGACCCACGCGGGTTGTCTCCCTGCTTCGTCCTCCCTTCGGCTCTCCGTGGTACAAGGGTAAGGCCATTCTGCAGGACGTCATCGCCGCCCGCCGGACCACCGGCGGAATCATGCGGAACCGCGGAATCAACGTTCTTTGGAATGTCGACTCAACCGACTCGCGCGAGTGGGCGGTGGGCGAGTCATACACCCGGCGCCCCAATGAGGTGAAGGTCGATCCTGCGGTTTCCTATGACGCCAAGGTCGAGCGACTGAAAAAGACCGTCCTCAGCAATCCTCTGGTAGCCGAGCACAAAGGCGTCGTGATCCTGATGCACGACACCCACAATGCGACGCGCGATGCGCTGCCGGGCATCATCGACGGGCTCCGCGCGGCGGGCTATTCCTTTGCCACCATTGAGGAGTTCGTCGAATCGCGTTGGCACCGCTCTAGCCTGGAGATGACTCCGGGCCCCGGCCACCACGACGCCTGCATGCCCGATGACGACCGCGGGTGCATTCGCGTCGGTCCGGCGGGTGATCGAATCTGCGGGCGCGTCCTGCAAGCCTATCAGGCAGCGGGAGGTGAGGCGATGCTCGGCGCGCCGTCCGGAGCGCTTCAGATGGGAGTCGGCTCAGCGGCGGTCTCACAGCCGTTTGAGCACGGCGCCCTGGCGCTCCATCCCGAGCTCGCCCCCCCTTGCAACGTCGCGACGGTCCCCAATGGCCCCTAGCAATCGAATAAGCCACATCGCCAAGATCAAGCAGCCTAAGCACACTGAGGGAGAGCGGAGATCATGAAACAGTACGTATTAAGAGTCGTTCTGGGATTGGGACTTGCTTCGCTGTTCTCTTGCGGTCCGCAGGGAGAGCTGGACAATCTGGCCCCGCAGCAGGAGACGGCGCTCTCGGCGGCGACGTCACGTCCGGCCAAGCGGTGCGGTTTCTTCCCTCAGAACAAGGGTCGCGAGTCCGGATACCGGGCACGGAAGAAGAAGTCGGCATCGGCGCTGGAAGTGGCGCAGCCGGTCACGGTCTCCCTGACCTTTGACGACGGTCTAGCCGAGCACGTCACGGCGGGAGCAATGTTGAAGCAGCGTGGCTTTCTGGGAACCTTTTATGTGATCAGTGGCCAGCTCGGCTTCGACGTCTCCATGACGCTTCCGGAGATCCGGGCGCTCCAGGCCGGCGGGCACGAGATCGGTGGCCATACGATGAGCCACCCCGAGCTGCCGACCATCGCCCTTGGGGACAACGAGCGTCAGATCTGCAACGACCGCACGCTCCTCTTGAACTACGGGCTCAATGTCGAGAGCCTCGCCTACCCCTACGGCAGTCAGAACGCTGCGACGGAGGCCTACGCCCAGAGCTGCGGTTACAACTCCGGCCGGACCGTCGGGCCGCTCGATGACAACGAGACCGATCCGGTGACCGAGTCCATTCCGCCGGCGGATCCGTACGCCATCCGAACCACCTGGTCGGTGAGGAAGGACACCACGCTCGCCGAGATGCAGTCTTGGATCACCGATGCGCAGGCCGTTGGTGGCTGGACCACCCTGGTCTTTCACGAGATCTGCGACACGGCCAACTGCGGCGAGTACTCGATCACCACCGCGAACCTGAACGCCTTCCTCGACTTCCTCGCGGGTCAGCCGAACGTCACCGTGAAGCCGATCCGGGACGTGATGGGCGGCTCCGTCAAACCGGCCGTTTTCCCGGGGAACACCGTGCTCAACCCCTCCCTGGAGAGCGACCTCGATCCGACCGACAGCCTCGCGGACTATTGGCAGACCACCTGGGGCTGGGGGACCAACAGCAAGACGTGGAGCCGCGTCACCGGGGGCCACAGCGGGACCTACGCAGAGCACCTCACCGTCAGCTCGTATACGAACGGGGTGGTACTGTTCTCTCCCGTGGTAGATGGAGCGACGCCGCCCGTCATTCCGGGCCACCGCTACACGTTGACCGGCTGGTACAAGTCGACCGCGCAGCCCAAGTGGGCGGTGTACTACCGCGATCAGAATGGCGGGTGGAACAGCTTCACCGCGAGCGCGTCGCTGCCCGCCTCCGCGAGCTGGTCTTTGTCGTCCTTCACCACGCCGCCGCTCCCGGCAGGGGCCACCGCGCTCAATTTTGGGCTCGCTCTGGTGAGCACCGGCTCTCTGACCAGCGACGACTTTGCCGTCGCGGATGCGGCCCTCTCCGCGGCCACCACGACGGCGGTCTCCACGGCCCCCAATCCGAGTACCGCGGGCCAGACGGTCACCTTCACCGCCAAGGTGTCGAGCGGAAGCGGAACCCCCTCCGGGACCATCACCTTCAAGGACGGCGCTACAGTTCTGGGCACCGGCACGCTCAGCGGCTCCGGCGTGGCCACCTTCTCGACCTCCACCTTGACCGCCGGGACCCACCCGATCAGCGCTTTCTACGGCGGGGGCACCTCCTTCGCCCCTTCGAGCTCCGCGGCCGTCAACCAGGTGGTCAACGCCGCCACAGCCCCGCTCCTCCAGAACCCTTCTTTGGAGAGCGTCACCAGCGGCGTACCGACTTGCTGGCAGCGAACGAAGTTCGGCACCAACAACGCCGTCTTCACTCGAAGCTCCGATGCGCATCGGGGGTTCTTCGCCGAGCGGATCGACATCACCAGCTACACCGACGGCGCCGGCAGGACGTTGCCCAAGCAGGATTCGGGCGCGTGCGCTCCTGCGGGCGTTCCCGGAAAGCGCTACAAGGTGACCGGTTGGTACAAGACGACCGGCCGACCGGTCTGGGTTCTCTGGTACCGCAGCTCGGCCGGAGTCTGGAGCTGGTGGGCCCAGAGCCCTCCGCTGACCCCCGTCTTGTCCTATGCCCAGAGCAGCTTCACGACTCCGGTGCTCCCGGCGGGCGCAACCCACATCAGCTTTGCCCTGTCGCTCTACGGCATCGGGTCGCTAACGATGGACGACTTCACGCTGACCGCCCTGCCGTAGACCATTATGCCGGTGACCGCGCGGTCGGGCGGCCTGTTGCAAGGCGCGCCAGGATTTCAGATCGCCGCGGCCGCTGGCGCACGCCTTCCGATCGTCTTGATGTGGCCCCGCCGGGAGATCCAGAGCGAATGCACCTCAAGCCCCGCTTCGGACATCAGCCTGCGAACATCGGAGGACGAATAAAGACAGACCGGCCGGCGAAGCTCGTGTTTGTCGCGCACCCGGGGATGGACCAGGCCGAAGCGCTCCTCTATCGGAGCTTCCGCCATTGGGTAGCCGTCGCTCAGCTCGGAAGGAAGACCCGCCACCGACAGGTAGATACGGCCACCCGCACCCAGGTTCTCGCGCAGCGTTTTCAGGGCCTCCACCGCCTCCCCGAAGCGCAGGTGGTGCAATGAGCGCTGAACGCTGATCACATCGAACGGCGCACCCGGGATCCGATTGGGGAGCGCACGGAGATCCAACTGCTCAAAACGCAGCTTCTCCTCCGGTAGATTCGCCGCTTGGCGGACCCGCTCCACATGCAGCGCGTACTCCGCGAAGAGATCGGCCGCGGTCACCCGCGCTCCCGCCTCGGCCATCCTGCCTGCGTGAGCGCCGGTCCCGCAGGCCATGTCCAGCGCCCGCGGTTCTCTTCGGCCCCTTCGCACCAGGCTCCGCAGGAAGCGCACCGATTCGTGATCGAGCCTATCGATGTGGCGCTCGGAGACGAACCGGCCGAAGCCGCCCAGCGCGCGGCGGGAGAGCGGCGCGAACCAGCCATCCAGCGTGAGCGGAACATTTGACGGTGGATCGCTCTCCCCTTTCTTTAGAACCCTGGGAACTCGGGGAACCTGAGTGGAGCCCCCCGAGAAGGATTCGCGTCCTAGGCGCCACGCGGTCAGCCACAGTGAGAGGTGGGCCTCGTCAAGGGATTTGGGAGATCGCGTAGACGGCGCCATGGGTTCTCGCTTCCATGGGCATAGCTCCCAAGGCTGTCTGATCGCCACCCCCGGACGCACGCCTGCTCTCATGTCTTGACTGCCGGCCTTCCCTACTTTTTAAAGCACCGATGATCGAAGTGAACGGCTTGACCAAGCGGTACCGGGATCGCGTCGCGGTGGATCAGCTCTCTTTCAACGTGTCAGAGGGCGAGATCCTGGGCTTTCTGGGGCCCAACGGCGCCGGCAAGTCCACCACGATGAAGATCCTGACCGGGTTCCTTCCCGCCTCTTCGGGAACGGTCCGCATCTCGGGATTCGACGTCTTCTCACAGCCGATGGAGGTGAAGCGCCGCGTCGGTTACCTGCCCGAGACTCCCCCGCTCTATCCGGAGATGACCGTCCGGGGCTACCTGCGATTCGTCGCGTCGATAAAGGGTCTACACGGCAAGCCGCGCGAAGCGGAGGTGGAGCGGGTCGCCGCGGCGACCGGGATACTCGGCGTCTTCGAACGGGTGATTCAGAACCTCTCCAAGGGATACCGGCAACGGGTGGGTATCGCCCAGGCATTGCTCGGATCTCCTCCTGTGCTGATCCTCGACGAGCCGACCGAGGGGCTCGACCCTTCTCAGCGAGCGGAGATCCGGACCCTGATCAAAGGGCTGACCGGCAAGCACACGGTGATCCTCTCCACCCATATCCTCCCGGAGGTGACGATGACCTGCGAAAAGGTACTGATCCTCAATCAGGGAAAGATCGTCGCTTTCGATAAGCTCGAGCGGATCGCGAGCCTGGCCAAGCCCAAGGATGCTTCTCTCCCGGGGTCCCTGGAAGAGGCCTTCATCAAACTGACCGCGGCTTAAAGCCGTCAAGGACCCTCGGGACCCTCATGCGCAATGCACTAGCGATCGCCAAACGCGAGCTGTCCGTCTACTTCACCACGCCGTGGGCCTACATCGTCTTCTGCGCAATGGCGGCCATCTCGGCCTTCTTCTTCGTCTCCGCTCTGGAGAACTTCCGCATCGCGCAGGACGCGGCGCGGGCTATGACCTGGGCGCGGCTTCCTCCGGAATGGTCCGCCTACAAGAACCTCACCGACGGTGTGGTGGTCCAACTCTGGGGGGTGGTGCTGATCGTGATCCTCTTCCTGGCCCCCTTCCTCTCGATGAAGCTGTTCGCGGAAGAGAAGCGACAGAAGACCTTCGAGCTGCTGATGACCTCTCCCGTCCGGCCGATCGAGATCGTGCTGGGCAAGTACCTGGGCGGGGTGGTGGTGATCTGGGCCACTCTGGCCATCACCCTATTCTTCCCGATCATTTTAGCCGCCTTCGGATCGGGTGAAACGGGCAAGGCGCTGGAGTGGTCCACGGTGCTGCTCGGCTTTGGGGGATTGCTCCTGTGGGGAGCGACCTGCATGGCGATCGGGATGTTCATCTCCTCGCTCACCGAATCGCAGATGCTGGCGGCCTTCATCACCTTCGCGGTTCTCCTGCCCTGGATGCTGTTGGGGAGCCTGGCCCGCTCCACCGAGGAGCCGCTGCGCTCGGTGGTCACACATCTCTCTTTCGACACCCAGCTCCAGAACTTGATGAAAGGCGTGTTCGATCCCAAAGCGGTCTTCTTCTTCCTCTCCGTGGTGATCGTCGCGCTCTTCCTCACCCACCGGTCGGTGGAAGCCCAAAGGTGGACCTGATGAAGATTCAAGCGATTGGCAAGGTGCTGGGCGCGTTGGGGCTGGTGCTGCTCCTCTCCAGCCCTTTCACCCTCTTCGTGACCAGCGGGTCGGCCACCCTGGCGGGCGTGAAAGCGGGCCTGGGCGCTCTCTTGGTCGTGGTCTATTTCGCCACTCACTACAAGCGGCTCGGCCAGTTCGCCTCCGGCCGCGCCACCTTCTTCTTCGTCTCCAGCGCCGTCACCACCCTCCTCCTGATAGCCCTGCTCGGGGTGGGCAACTACCTGGTGGCCAAGAAGACTAGAACCTACGATCTCACCAACAAGAAAATCTACACACTGGCGCCGCAGACCCGTTCCACCCTGGGCAGCCTCAAGGAGCCGGTGCAGGCTTACGGCTTCATCCCCTCCAACCATCCCGCCTACGAGGCGCTGGAGTCGCTGTTCGAGCGCTACCGCCGGGAGTCGGGTGGGAAGTTCGGGTATGCGTTCAAAGACCCTATCAAGCATCCCGACCTGGCGGCCAAGTACAGCCTCAAGGAGGGGGACGCCACGGTGGTCCTCACGCGTGCAAGCTCCGGCGCAGGCACGGGCGAGTCCTCCACCACCCTGAACGTGGTCTCCGAGCAGGAGCTGACCAACGCACTGGTGAAGATCAACACCGTCGGCGTGCAGAAGGCCTACTTCGTCACTGGCCACGGCGAATGGGCGCTTGATGGCGCGCCGCCCGCAGGCATGCCCGCGGATCACAGCCCGGCGCCGCCGTCCGAGGCCGGCATCTCCGAGCTCAAACGCGCGCTGAACCAAGAGGGCTATTCCGCCGAGGCGCTCAACCTGGCCGGCAAGAGTGAGATCCCGCGCGACGCCTCGGTAGTGGTGTTGGCGGGGCCCAAGAGCGCCCTCTCCGAACCAGAAGTCGCGACGTTGCGGAGGTACCTGGATCAAGGCGGGCGGATGATCTTCTTCGCCGAAATGAACGCCGAGCCCAAGTTGGATACCCTGCTCGCGACCTACGGCATCCAAGTGGATCCCGGGGTGGTGGCGGACAACCAGCTCGGCATCCGCGGGCCGTATGTGATCATCGCGCCCTACCTCTCCGAACACGCCATCACCGCAACCCTCAAGGCCCAAAACCTATTAAACCTCCAGTTCCCCACCGCGCGGGGGCTGACCGTGCTTCGCTCCGGGACCGCGCCGGAGGTGAAGGCGGAACCGGTGGTGCTCACCTCGCAATTCGCCTGGGTTGAGAGCACGCCGGACGACAACCCCCAACCGAGCTCGGGCGAGAAGACCGGACAGATCCCGGTCGTCGCCGCCACCACCCGGACGATCGCGGAGGCGGAGGGACGCCGCTATCCGGAGGCACGGCTGGTGGTCTTCGGCGACTCACAGCTCCTCACCGACGCCAACTGGGGCTACGAGCCCAACCGAAATCTGGTGCTCAACGCGATGGCATGGGCCAGCAGCCAGGCGGAGAAGATCAGCATCCGGCCTCCCGACCGCGACATCTCCACCATCGATCTCACGCCCGACATGTTGGCCCGCATCCGCTTCGCCGCGGTCGATCTCCTGCCGCTCACCCTCCTTGGAACAGGTCTGGCGATCTGGCTGACGAGGCGGAGCAAGTGACGCCACAGGGGAGAAGCCTTCTCACGATGTCGGCCTTGCTCCTGGCGGTGGGCGGAGCCGGGCTCTACGCCTACTACGGTGTGAAAAAGCCCTCCGACGCGCAGGAGGCGCAGAAGGCAGCCGATGAATTGCTCTTCCGCTCTAACACCGCTGGCGCAAAGGGAGAGGACGGCGGCTCCGAGGCCGACGCGGTCGTCTTCACCGAGCTGACGGTGAGGGCCAAAGGCGAGACCACCCGGCTGGAGAAACGCGGCGAGCTCTGGTCTCTGGTCGAGCCTCTTGAGACCACAGCCGACGGGTTCGCCGTGGAGGCGATCCTGGGACAGCTGCGCACCGGTAAGATCAAGCGGGAGGTCGAGGCCAAGCCCTCGGAGGAGGAGCGGGTCCGTTTCGGCCTCAAGCCTCCGCGCTTCACCGTCACCGCCAACGCGCATCTCCCCGACCGCGCCGGTGGCGGCAAGGACGTTTCGGCCCGCACCCGTTCGGTGACGCTGCTCGGCGGTGTGGAAAACAGCTTCGACGGCTCGGTCTATCTGCAGCGCGAGGGAGACCCGAAGGTCTATGCGGCGGAAGGCGTGATTCGCCAAACCCTGGAGAAGGGAACCTTCGATCTCCGCGACAAGGAGCTGTTCGCGTTCGAAGACAAGGCGATTCGGCGGTTGACGGTAAAGGCCGGCTCCCGGGGCTACTCCCTGGAGCGCAACGGTGAGAGTGGCTGGAAGCTGCCCACCGAGCCCGCCGACAGCGCGACGGTGACCGGCATGCTCTCGACACTCAAGGGCCAGCGGGCACTCGCCTTTCCTTCCTCCTCTACCGCTGTGCAGGGTCTGAACAACGCGCTGGCCAAGCCCAGGACCGAGTTGACGTTGAGCCTGGCGGAGGGCGAGCCTCTGCGCTTCCGCTTCGCGCAGCTCAAGGTCGACGGCGCGGAGAAGAGCTTCGTCCTTCGGCAGCGGGGTGAGAGCGCGCTTCTGGCGGAAATCGCGCCCGAGGCGGCCAAGATCCTGGACCGGGATACCAAGGAGCTGAGGGATCGATCCGTCACCGGCATCAAGGTCCCAGAGGTCACGCGGGTGGCGTTCAAGCCGTCCGGCTCCGATCCGGTGGTGGTAGTGGAGCGTACCCCACCGGCCGCGGACGGGGGCGCCTCCGAAGGCTGGGAGGACTGGACGGTGATCGCTCCGGAAAAACGTCCGGCGGCGAAGTTCAAGATCTCCTCCGCGCTCTGGACGCTCGAGGCGCTCAAGGCGTCCTTGATTGTCGAGGAGAAGACCCGGGATCCGGGCAAGTATGGCTTCGGGCCCGCGGCGAGATCGGTCAGCCTCTACGGTGCCGAGGGAAAGACGCTGGCGCGGATTGAGCTGGGCAAAGCGGTCCCCAACCAGCCGGAGCTCCTCTACGTGCGCGGTGCGCGGGGGCAGCTGTTGCAAGTGGAGAGCGCGAAGCTCGACGCTCTCCCCATGACGCTCGCCGACGTTCTTCCGGACTCGCCGGCTCCACCCGCCGACGCGGGGAACGCGGCAATACCCCCTCCCACACCGAACTGAAGTCGGAGCCGGCTGGGTGGTCTAAGCTGACCTCCGGCCGCAGCGACTTCACCTCCGCGGCCTGATCTTCTCATCTCTCCGAAGCGGCTCGAAAATCGATCTAGAGATCCATCGTAAAGAATCGCTTCTCGGGATTGATCTTCGCGAGCAGCGGCATCGCCACATTGTAGACCGGCACCCCCTTTTCGGTCCTTCCCTCGGGGCAACCATGATGCGCGTGGCCGTGGAAGACCACGTTCGCGCCGTAGTCGTCGACCGGCCGCTCCATCCGGCTACTGCCCAGGAACGGTCTAATCTCGGTGGGCTCGCCTTCGAGCGTCCCGACCACCGGGGAGTAGTGCATCAGCACAGCCTTCTTGGGCGCGTCCAGCCGTCCGAGAGCGGTCTCCAGCTTGAGCGACTCGCTGACCGCCTCTTGTACGAAGGCCTTGGTCGGCCCCTCGCCGAACGCTTGGAGGGAGCCCCGCCCAAAGCCGCCGCCAAACCCCTTCACCCCCACCACTCCGAGCACCTTCTCGAAGACGAAGGCCTCCCCGTCCAGACAGCGAACCTGGGTGTCTGCCGCCCATGGTCCAGTACAAGCTAGGGAGCGGATGGCCGCGAGGCATCCCCCCTCAAGCGTTTGACTTTGAACCCAAACCGCTCTACGTCCAGGGCCCTATGGCCCGCGTAACCGTCGAAGACTGCCTCCCCCTGGTCGATAACCGCTTTGCCCTGGTGCTCCTGGGCGCCAAGCGCGCGCGTCAGCTGATGGCGGCGCCCGGCCGGTGATGGAGACCTCCAAGAACAAGCCGCCCGTGCTGGCGCTCCGCGAGGTCGCCACCGGCAAGGTGAAGTTCGATCGGGACGTCCGGGAGACCCTCTCCGGGAAGTACGACGAGTCGGCGGGTGCGGCAGCGGCCAAGCCGCAAGCAGCGGCGCCGACCACCGCGGCGTAGGGGTCGCCCCGGTCATTTGGCGCTGGAGCCAAGTGCTCGGGCGACCTCGGCCGC
>JBGTHI010000145.1:0-10601 GCA_041746295.1 Myxococcaceae bacterium | reverse complement strand
AGTCGTCGTCGCACACTCATTGCTCCGGGTTTTCGCAGCGGCCTCGCCCCGGCAAAACCCGGTAGTCAAAGGTGCGATCTCGAAAACTTACAGCGCTGATCAGTTTCGGATCTCCACCGATTCGCACGCGATCTCACAAGTTTTGTCCCATCCTTGTCCCAAGATTTTGGGCGCCCAGCAGGGGGCTTTGGAGAGGGGAAAGCTGCTGACCGTGGCGCAGGTCGCGGCGAAATTTGGCGTCTGCAAAGCCACCATCTATCGGCTGGTGGAGAAGGGCGAGCTGCCGCACATCAGGGTAGGGAACTCGATCCGCATCGTGTCGGAGTGAGGAGGTAGAGAGGACCGATGGCAGCTCGCGCACAGCTAGGTCAGGAAAGTTTTCGCCTTCGCATTCCGGCAGAGGACCGCCGACTGCTCGATCACGCGGCCAAGATCGGCGGCCTCGACGTCGGGGTCTTCATCGTCCGAGCTGCCACGAACGCCGCAAAGGAGGTCATTGCGCGCGGGCCTATTTCTTCTCCGCGAAAGCCCTCGCCAATTCGAAACAGCGCTCGCTGAGGTGAGGAAAGTCCTGGCGAAGCTCCTCCAGCGGCACCCCCTTTAGGATGAGACCACTGACGTGGCTGACCGAGACTCGAGTTCCTTTGAAGACCAGCTCGCCGCCCAGGATCCTGGGGTTCCGCTCCATCTCGGCAGGGATCGAGTCAGGGTCATTGGGATGCATGAAGTCATATAGACCATGACTTTGATGTGGCGATCGCTGTCGGAGTGACGGTGTAGGGAGAATCTGTATGGGCGGGACCAAGCGAAAGACGGGCAAAGAGCAGGCGACGCTGGAGCGCCCCTCGGCAATCCTCGCCACCGTTGATGAGACCGCCCGAGGTCTTCACGAAGCTGGTGCCCTGAGCCGAGAAACGCTCGAGAGGCTCACAACCGCATGCCACCGGCGCCGCGTTCTGAGGACAATCGGTGAAGGCGAGCGAGAAGCCAGATCGCTCCCTCTCTTGGAGAGGGAAACTTCCCTACGAAATCGAATTCTACGAAGACTCAACTGGTTATTCGCCTATCCGAGAGTGGCTTCAGTCCCTCGATGTCCGCAAGCAGCAGGTGATCGGTTTGGCGATGAACCGCGAACTCCAGTTTTTCGGAGCGGGAGTGTGCGGGACCGAATTTGGTAAACCGCTGGGCCGCGGTCTCTTCGAATTCCGGGTGCGCCTAGAGAAGGGCGCCGTCACGTACGGCGGCCGGAAGCTCAAGAAGGCGCCGCCCGAGCCCGTTCTTCTCCGCGTCTTCTGCCACGCGCATGGAGACAAGGTGGTGCTGCTGCTCGCCGGCTATGACAAGGGCAAGGACCCGAGCCCCAAGCGCCAAGAGCTAGAGATCAAGAAGGCGCGCCAGCTGCTGGGAGCCTGGAAGCGAGAGCACGGCGCTTGAAAGCACCCGCTTGATGGTTTTACCCATCATCGGTAAACTGCCCCGGAACGGTTCGCGATGCTGAGTGG
Source organism: Myxococcaceae bacterium (assembly GCA_041746295.1). Taxonomy (GTDB): domain Bacteria; phylum Myxococcota; class Myxococcia; order Myxococcales; family Myxococcaceae; genus JBGTHI01. The sequence continues at coordinate 9,099 of JBGTHI010000145.1, read as the reverse complement.
CGGAGGACGAGATGGGTACTGGCTTCAAAGAATTCATGGATGAGGTCTGGGCGAAGACCAAAGCCGAAGGCCCCAAAGCCATCGAGGAGTTCGATGCCTACTTCGAGCACTTCGAACTCGCCCGGATGCTGATTGAGCTACGCCAGCAGGAAGGGTGGACCCAGAGGCGTCTTGCGGTGGTCTCAGGAGTGCAGCAAAGCGAAATCAGCCGCATCGAAAGAGGCGAAGGTAACCCAACCTACCGCACCCTGGCTGCTCTGGCGCGAGCCCTCCAAGTGCGCGTGCGACTGGAGAGAGCGAGGCCTGGCAAGAAGCCCGACCGTGGAACGCGGAAGCTCCCCGTTTTGAAAAGCAAGGCTCGGCCTGCGTGAATGAAATGGTGGCAGGATGAGGGATAGGAAGGGCAGCTTCGGGGGAACTCGGCAGCCGTGATCCTGTGTGCCGCGGGCGATATCCATGGTGCGCTCGACAGGTTCTACACGGATGTGCTCGCGTTCGAAGAGACCCTTGATGTGCGCTTCGCCGCCGTCCTCCATGTCGGGGACTTCGGCGTGTGGCCCGATCCCGAGCGCGTCGACAAGGCCACTCGGCGGCACGATGGCGCCGGTGATTTCTCGACCTGGCTAAAGGAGGGCCGTTCGGCGCCGCGGCCAACGGTCCTCATCAAAGGCAATCACGAGGATTTCGCTTGGATAGACGCGCAACCGACGAACGAGGTGCTTCCTGGGCTGCGCTATCTACCCAATGGACAGGTTCATGAGCTGATCGATGGGAAAGAGTTGCTGCGCGTCGGCGGACTCGGAGGCTGCTTTGGTCCCTCGAACTTCGAGCGCCCCTCACGGGGACTGCAAGGATCGGCGAAGCGCCATTACACGCGTGACGAGATCGCGACCCTGTGCGGTCAGCTGCCGATCGACATCCTGCTAACCCACGACGCACCGGCGGGGGTACGGTTCGACCGACACCGACAAGGCTCCGGGTATGTGAGCGAGGCTCGGGGCCTCGATGACCTGATTGCCCGCACCCAACCGCGGGTCTGCTTCTTCGGCCACCACCACGCGAGGGTTGATGCCGAGGTTGCCGGGGTATGCTGCATCGGCCTCAACAAAGGGTCTTATCCAGGAAATCTGTTCGCGTTCGAGATGCGCCCGGAAGAACGCGGTTGGCAAGCCTTGGGTGAGTGGCCGAAGGTTCGAACCGACGAGGATTAGATCCTCGGAAGCGCCCGTCCTTGCGGCGCTGCCTCCTGCGAACTTGGCCGAGCGATCCATAGATGTTAAGGCGCATCCGTGGAGCACATCTACAAGCGCCCGCCTCTCGTTGAGGCGATCTACGAGGTCTACATCGAGGACAGCCCCGGGTGGTCGCAGCTGTCGTATGGGAGGATCAAGGACGGTCTCCAGAGTCGGTTCGATGGGGAGCCCGACGTCCTCGAACCAATTGGCTTCGAGGTCAAGCTAGGCCCGGGTAAGTCGGTGGCCCAAACTACAGCCTACGAAGCTCCTCGTCACAGGGTGTGGAGTCGCGATCGGGGCGAGATGTTCCAGTTCTCCCCGGCCATGTGCGCGTACAACCTGTTGGCCAAGTACACCCGCTTCGAAGCGCATGCAGCGGATCTAGAGGAGTTTGTTCGCGCCTATCTGAAGGAGGCGCAACCGACCAGAATCGCTTGGGTGGGACAGCGGTACATCAACAGGATTTCCCTTCCGACTTCTGCCACCGATCCAGCCCAGTATTTTCACTTCTATCCATCGTTGCCGCCCCCTACCTCCCATCGGCCTTTTGCCCTTCAGGTCGCTATGGAGCAGTTTGAAGGAGGGGAGGCGACTCTGAACCTGAGCTACCAGGGAGAGGACGGTGGCGGTGCACAGTACTTCCTGGATATCTACGCTCGGTCGACCGCTCCCATTGCTCCTGAAGCGGCGGCCGTTAGAGAGTGGCAGGAGCGGGCGCATCAACCTGTGCGGAAGGCGTTTGAAGCTGCCGTCACAGACAAGGCCCGTGAAGAGCTATTGGGAGGGAGAGCATCATGATCCCCTACGTGCCAGCCTACGCAGATGTGGCGGTGTCGTACCGGCTGCCGGCGCAGATTGAGCAGGTGCAGGATCCAAAGCTGCGCCAGTCCTCAGTCCTGCTCGGGAAGCCTCCCGCATCACCTCAGCCGATCTCAGCATTGATGGAATCAGCGGCTGCATACGTTCGCGCGATCGCGGTGCTGCCGGCGGATCCCGAGGCGGATCGCCGCATCGAAGAGTTGATCTCCGCCCAACCGCGAAGAGGAACTCGAAGACCGCTTCGCCGAAAGTGATCGTGCCCCTGCAAACTGAACGCTGGCCGCCCGTTTACGATGCCGAGGATCTGAACCGGACCATCCGCCAGATCGTTGAAGCGCCAGATCTCAGTGCCGCATTCTTCGACTCAGTCACCCGTGGTGGTGCGGTTTGTCAGGGCGACATCCTTAGGTTCACCAGCCCGGTGCCTCTGATTGACGAGATCGGAGAAGCGGTGGCCGACGGGGAGGTCGACTTCTGGTTGGTGATTGGCAACACCTGCGACTTCTATCGGGACGACGCAAAGTGGACGCAGGTTGTTCCCCTCGACACCATCGCGCAGCCGGTGCCCGAACAAGCGATGCGGGACTTAAGAAGCTATCGGCTTGCGCGACGCTTCTACGTACCCAGTTGGCCTGGAGCCGACGAGAAGGTCGCTCTGGTCGCTGACTTCTTGAGACCCGTGGCCATGCACAAGGCAACGGCGACGACCAAGGCCCGGGTCGTCGCGCGGCTCTCTCGTTCGGCTTGGGTTCTGCTTCACTCCGCGCTCATCCGCTTCCTGGCGCGGGATGATGGGCGATTCGCGTAGGGGGCACCTTAACCAGAGGGTACACTGCTCGCACTGCTGGCGAGGGGTTGGCTCCGGGGCGCCGCCGGAACGAATTAGGTTGGAGGACTGATGCTGAAGACGGTTCGTGACGCCTGTGAGCCTCACAAGATGGCCTTCGATTACGCGATGGCCAATCAGATCGAAGACCTCGCGCAGCTCATCAGGGGCGAGACCGACGGCAAGGCGTTCTTCGAGAAAACCCACATCACAGCCGGTATGAATCGTCTCTTCGAGGCAGGCCTTCAGCGGCTGGCAGGGAAGTCCGACCAAGCGGTTTTCGAACTCACGCAAGCGATGGGCGGCGGCAAGACCCACACGATGCTCGCCTTTGGGCTGCTCGTGAAGGACGACGCACTCCGCAAGAGTGTGGTTGCGGAGTTGCACACGAAGAGCAAGTTCGAGAAGGCAAAGGTTGTCGCACTCTCGGGGCGCAACCACCCTGCCCACTTCCTCTGGGGCGAGATCGCCGACCAACTCGGCAAGGGCGACACGTTCAAGAAGTATTGGCTGGACGGACCCAAGGCGCCGGACGAAGAGGCGTGGATCAACCTCCTTGGCGATGATCCGGTGCTCATCCTTCTCGACGAGCTGCCGCCCTTTTTCGACTACGCGATCACCCAGCCAGTCGGAGCCGGTACGCTCGCGCAGGTCGCCACTGCCGCGCTCTCGAACCTCTTCTCGGCGGCGCTAAAGCTCAAGCGCGTCACCATCGTCATGTCGAACCTGAGCGGTGCCTACGAGGGCGCCTCCAATGACCTGACCAAGGCCATCCGGAACCTCGAGCAGGAGGCAAAGCGCCAGGCGAAGCCAATTACTCCGGTCGAACTCGCGGGCGACGAGATCTACCAAATCCTCAAGAAGCGCCTGTTCGCGAAGCTCCCCAGCGACGGGGTCATCGACGAGGTCGCCGAGGCGTATTCGAAGGCCATCCGCGAGGCGGAGAAGTCGAAGAGCATCGCCAAGAGCCAGGAGCAGATCGCCGACGAGATCCGAAAAGCGTACCCGTTCCACCCTTCTATCAAGGACGTCATAGCGCTCTTCAAGAACAACGAGAGCTACCGGCAGACCCGCGGGCTCATGCAATTCGTGTCGAAACTCATACGGTCCGTCTGGAACCGCAAGACAAACGACGCCTTCCTAATCGGCTTGCAGCACCTCGACCTGCGCGATGAAGAGGTCAAGGACGAGGTCCTGCGCATCAACGACTTACACGGCGCCATCGCTACTGACATCTGTGCGAAGGGTTCGGCACACGCCGAGGTCATCGACGCGCAGAACGAGGCCAGGGGGGACGCGGCGGTGCAGGTGGCCACGCTGCTACTCACAGCGTCGCTGTCGAACGCGGTTGACGCGGTGAAGGGACTCGCGGAGCAGCAGCTCATCAGCTACCTCATCGCGCCCCAACGCTCCGCACACGAATTCAAGGAGGCGTTCGCGGCGTTGAGGGGCGAAGCCTGGTATCTCCACAGCGATCCGGCGAGCGGCGCCTTCTACTTCTCGAACATTGAGAACCTCCTGAAGCGGCTCGCCGGGGAGGCCGAGCGCGCACCCGCGAATAAGATCGAGGCCGAGATGAAGGCGCGGCTGGAGAAGATCTTCCAGCCCAAGACCAAAAAGGCCTACGGCGACATCAAGGCGCTTCCCACCATAGACGAGGTCAAGCTGAACGGGCCGAGAGTGCTCATTGTGCTTTCCCCGGACAGCAAGAACCCTCCCGAGGTCGCGAGCGGCTACTACGAGGCCGTCGTCGAGAAGAACAATTTTTGCGTTCTCTCCGGCGACGGCTCCGATATCGCCGACCTCGAAAAGGGCGTCCGAACGCTCTGGGCGATCACGAAGCTCCAGAACGAGCTCGGGGAGGGTTCTCCGCACTACCGGGAGCTCGACGAGCGGTTCGGCACGGCGCAGCTCGAGTTTTTCTCCTCAAGAGGTGTCGATCATTCGCGCTTAAGATGGAGGGTGCGTGAAGCTGGCCCCGATCGGAGATATCGGCCACCTCGTATGCCGAAGCTGGGGCTGCTGGGGCTATTGAGGGGGGGGGGGAGGAGGTGAGCGGGAGCTGGTCAGCGCTGACCGCGGCAGGGACGTCTGCCCGGGACGGTCAGGACAGTAGATGGGTCGCGTGGTGGAAGAGGTTCGAGGTGATGGCGCTCAGCAGGACGACGCACGTCACCTTGTCGATGCCTCTCACCAGGAACTGGGTGATGGAGTGGTGAGTCTTCTGGTGAGCGTTGGTCAACTCGCAGAGCCCAGCGCGAGCACGGTATATCTCCTTGGCCTCGGGCGTTTCCATACGCTCGCGCCAGGCGATGATTTCCGGATCCGCCCCCTCCGCACGAAGCTGCTCGATGGACTTGGCATTCTCCGAGGGGGGCACCAGCACGTCGACGCCCTTGCCCCGAAGCTCGACGATGTCCTCGCCCTTGGCATGTCCGCCATCAGCGAGGATGACCTCGGGCAACTCGCCGGTTCGTTCCTGAATCTGCTCGGCCATGGGTGTCAAGCTGCCCATATCACTGCCGACGTTGGTGAGTTGCACGCCGACAACGGTTCGCGGTCCACCCAACTCGGAGCCCGCCACCGCGTACTGAACGTTGAATGCGGGTCGGAATCCACCGTCGCCCATCTTCATGATGCGCGCCTCGGCGTCCGTCGTTGATGCGCGTGCCGGACTCTCAGACTTTCGCCCGTTCTGAAGCTCTGTCACCGTTTCGATGGCTGCTTCCACGCGCTCTTGGAAATCCCGCGCCGCCGCGGCTCGGCGAGCATGCTGGGCTTTTGTGTACTCCGGGTCCTCTGCCGCGGCGAGCACCGCCTTGAGGTGCAGAGCGGCTTGGGCTCTGATCAGAAATTAACGTAACGAAATGTAGACTCTGTTAATCGCAAGAAGTTGGCCGTTACATATCGTTGAGTCTATCCTATATCACACATGCTGCACGCGGACAGGATGATCTCGACTGCGGTAGGGGAAGAAACTGTCGATGCCGTTCGAGCGAAGTACGAGAGCTTGCGGGCGGTGATGGACGAACGACGTCAGCGGCTGTGGGCGGCGGCCGAAGCTCGTGCGCTCGGACGCGGCGGCGTTGCGGCGGTAGAGCGCGCTACGGGGATGAGCAGGCGCCGGATTCTTGTCGGCATGCAGGAACTGGCAGCGCCAAGTGCGATTGAAGCTGATCGAGTGCGAAGGGCAGGCGCCGGACGCCCCACGGTGATCAGCTCGGATCCGACTCTCCCGCGAGACCTCGAACGGCTGGTTGAATCCACGACCCGCGGTGATCCGCAGTCGCCGCTTCGCTGGACGTGCAAGAGCACGCGGAACTTGGCCGCGGAGCTGCTGAAGCAGGGCCACGAAGTGAGTCCGCAGAAGCTCGGGGAGCTCCTCACGGAGCTTGACTACAGCCTTCAGGGAACTCGGAAGACACGGGAGGGTTCGCAGCATCCTGATCGGAACTCCCAGTTCGAGTATATTAGCCGCCGGGTGAAGGCCTTTCAACGCCGAGGACAACCCGTGGTGTCGGTCGACACCAAGAAAAAGGAGTTGGTTGGCGACTTCAAGAACGCTGGGCGGGAGTGGCGCGCCAAAGGACGTCCCGTGCTGGTTCGCGTGCACGACTTCCTCGACATGCAGCTCGGGAAGGCCATCCCGTACGGGGTCTACGACATACGGCGTAACGAAGGGTGGGTCAGCGTCGGCACGGATCACGATACGTCCGAGTTCGCCGTCGAGTCCCTACGACGCTGGTGGAGGCGCATGGGACGATCCGTTTACCCGAAGGCCTGCGACCTCCTTGTAACCGCCGACGGGGGTGGGAGCAACGGTGCACGATGTCGGTTGTGGAAAAAGGAGCTTCAACGGTTCGCGAGCGAGACCCGTCTGACCGTCACGGTCACGCATTATCCACCGGGCACCAGCAAGTGGAATCGGATTGAGCACCGCCTGTTCTGCCACATCACCGAGAACTGGCGTGGGCGTCCCCTAGAGTCCGTGCAAACCATCATCAGCCTGATCGGGTCCACCAAGACCCGCGCCGGCCTACGGGTCCGCGCTGCCGTGGACGACAACGAATACGAGACCGGCCTCAAGATCACGACGGAAGAGATGAGTACACTTCATATCTTGCGACATCGGTTCCATGGCGACTGGAACTACACAATCAAACCAGATTGACAGTTACATTTGGTAACGTTAATTTATGAGCAGATCCTTGGGCGCGGCATTCGAGCAACGAGCCATAACTTCGAAACGATGGCGCTGACGCCGCCGCGCGAGTGCGAGTGCCGTCCTGGGACACCAAGTCCAGGGACAGCAATCCCTTATCCATCAGGCTCGCCAAGACGTCGGTCATCAATGTGTTCAGCGCCTCCCCGTGACCCACCCGGAACTGCGACAACTTATGGTGACTCACCTCGACGTTGCCGACTATCCAGCGGAACGCGTCCTCGCTCTTCGTCAGTCGGGCTATCTCGCGAGCGCTGCCGATTCCGCGAGCAATCCCATAGACCCACAGCGTCAACAGCATCCGCGGGCTCTTCAATGAGCGTCCCGCCTTCCCCTCGACCGAATCGCTCTGCGCGCTGAATGCCTTTAGGTTCAGGATGCCGAGCACGTTCCACAGCAGACGCGCCTCATGCTCTCCCGACACCAGGTCGTCTGACACTTCGAAGCGCATCTCCCCCTGCATCCGTTGCGGCTCTTCGATGCGCGGCTCTCCTCGGGCAACTTCTCTCGATTCCATACAGCTCGTATCTGCTCGGTCTAAAAGAGGATGCGTGGACTCGTCCATCCTCCCCCTCTACACGACGCGCCTCACGCCCCCTATCTCCTTCGCTGCTTCTGCATTTTGATCGTCCAACTGCACATCACCCCGATTGATCGACAGATCTTCAGTCCAGTCCACCTTCAACCGCCTGTATTATCCGACGAAGAAGGGGCTCGCGCAGGCGGCGCTGATGCTCCAATACGAGCAGAACGACTTCGACGGCGAAGATCAGATCACCCGCGCATTGTCCGGCACCGGCGTAAGCAAGCTCGTGCTTGACGTGGCCAAGGAGGCGGACGCCCACATCGCCAAGGCCGAGGATCTTCTCTGGCCCGAGAACCAGAAGAAGGTGCCGTGGAAGGATCTGCGCAGCAAGGCGCTGCAGAACCCGCGCTGGACCTGGCTGCCACATAACGGGCTCGAGGCTCTTCGGAAAATCGCCGAGGAGCGCGGCATCTGGCGAGACAACGAGGACGGTTACCTCGAGCGCGGGCCGTTCGCGAAACCGAAGACCGCGGTGTCGATCACCGAGGTCACCGAACAGGACCCGGCGACGGGACGCGTGACGCTAAACATTGGGGCGCTGGGCGCCGGGAAGGCGCCGCAGATCTATTGCGACAAGTCGCCGGCGGTCGGAACGAAGGGCCAGCGGCTGACCGACCCGAAGCTCGAGACCTCGGAAACAAGGCTGTACTTCATCGCGGTCGACCCCAAGGGTGAGCACGGAACGGGTGAGGCGGTCTGCTGGACCAACAAGCTCACCCTCACGCATCAACCCACGGAGTCGGGCGGTACGCGGCACGTGGAGCTGAAGGTCGTCCCGCGCGGGACCATCCGCTACACGCTCACGGGCGCGAACCCGGCGGAGGGCGAGATCTACAAGAAATCCATCGCAATTGGCGACGGCGCGCAGACGATCTACTGCCACGCCGAAGACGACGGGGTGACGGCGAGGCGCAACTTCGAAATCCCCCCGCGTGGCACCAAGGGCGCGGTCATCAAGAAAGAAAAGCCCGCGACATTGACGGAGCGCGTGGAGACCGCGGACACGACGGAGACCTTCACGCTCATCAAGCAGCTCAAAGAGGCGAAGGCGCAGGCGGGCACGCTCAAGCTCGAGGTGGGACAGGGGACCAAGTCCTTGTCGCTGCGCTTCGGAACCGAGTGCCGGGTCACGGGCGAGAAGCTCGAAGCACTCATCGCCGCCGCTCGTTCCGCGCTCGACGACGGCGCCGCCGAGGTCCGAGTCGCTGTCACCGGATCGATCTATTTTGGGTTCGGGGCCGACCTCGAGAGTTTCGCCGGGGCGCGAGGTATCGAGCTCGACCCGGAGAACGTCTCGCAATGAGCGCGATGCGGCGCGAGACGGTGGATTTCGGCTGCCCTGCGGTCGGGAGTCCGCACCACATGGTCGTGGACATTCCCGCCCAGCGCGACGGGTCGGTGCTCATCGTCG
>JBGTHI010000144.1:0-1845 GCA_041746295.1 Myxococcaceae bacterium | reverse complement strand
TATCGGTTTCGGCAGCTCTCCCTCCCTCCAAGACCTCGCCGCTCAAGAGCGGGACCGGATCGAAGCGGCGGCCACCTTCTCCGAGTTCACCTCTCCCGAGATAGCCAAGCGCCAACTGCCCGGTGCGGTGCGACTCTCGGTCTGGACGCGCCATCAGACCCAGGAGGCGACCCAGGGCCGCGCCTACCTCTACTTCTTTCCACAGGGCTTCACCGAGCGGGCGATGATCTTCGCCAGCCAGGGCAACAACGAGTGGACCCTGACCGTGGCGCCGTTGACGGGCAAGGCGACCGTGGTGGGCGACCGGCTGGAGGTGCCCAGGTCATGAGGCGCGGCTCGCCACACCAGGGCTTCACGCTGCTGGAAGCGGTGGTGGCGATGGCCATTCTCGCCGTTTCGCTGATGGCGATCTTCGATCTCAATGCCGGCGCGGTGGCTTCGCACGCCTACGCCAAGCGACTCACCGTGGCCACCCTGCTCGCCCGGTCCAAGATGACCGACATCGAGCAGAAGCTCTATGGAGAAGGGCTCTCCACCAACACCGAGGAGGATTCCGGAGACTTCTCAGACGAGGGCTGGAGCGGCTTCAAGTGGAAGTCCAAGGTGATCGTTCCCGATCTGAGCCAGACCTCGCCCGACAAGCTAATGTCGGCCCTGCTCAACGTCCCTTCCTCTCTTTTCTCGGGAGACTCGAAGGAGGCGGCCAGTATTCCGGGCGTTCCGGCTAACGCGGCGTCGGCCTTGGGGCCGCTGGCCGGCATCGTCCAGCAGCAGTTCCAGCAGATGGCTTTGCTGATCCAGGACACGGTGCGCGAGGTACATCTGACAGTGAGCTGGAAGGACGGCGATCAGACCGAGACCTTAGATCTGGTGACCCATCTAGTCTCTTCGGGACCCAACTCCGATCGGAATGCGGTGGCGGCGACGACCTCGCTGAGCAACGCGGCCAGCCAGCTCAACGGAGGTGCAGCCGGCACCGGAACGACCGGGGCACCGACCGGTGTGACCGGCGGGCAGAGCGGCCCGGGCAGTCCCTCCGGCGTCAACAATCCCCTGCTGGGCCTCCCTGGCGTACGCCGATGAGCCACTCCAGAGCCCCGAACAGAGGCTTCACGCTGCTGGAGATCATGATCGCGGTCGGCATCACCGCCCTGATGGGCTCGCTCGTCGCGGTCACCTTCCAAACCGGCCTGCGTGCCAAGGAGTCGGTCGAACAAGAGGCGGACCGCTACCGGATGCTGAGGGTAACGATGAACCGGATGTCCCGCGAGATAGGCAGCGCCTTCGTCAGTGATCGCTACGACCCGAAGCGCTTCCGGGACGCCAACGACCGGCCCACCAACTTCATCGGCTCCAAGGACCGACTCCTCTTCACCTCAATGGCCCACCAGCGCCTCTACGCCGACGCAAAGGAGTCGGACCAGATGGTGGTGGAGTATCGGGTCAAGACCTCCACCGACCGCGACGCGCACGGCCGCCAGGATCTGATCCGCCGCGAGAACCTCCAGATTAGCGAGCCGATGGATCGCGGCGGCACCGAGGAGGTGCTGTTCGAGGGGGTCAAGCAGCTGGAGCTGGGATTCTGGGACTCGGACAAGAAGGAGTGGGACGACGAGTGGGACACCCGGCGCCTGGAGCGCAAACAGATCCTCCCCACCCGCGTGAAGATCACCCTCTTCGCCAACGATGAGAACGGCAAAGAGGTCCGCTACATCACCCAGACCCGGGTGATGCTCAACACCGAGCTTCCCAGAAACTGATGCGCCGCTCGTCCGACAGCCGCTCGCGCCGAATGCGCACCGCACGCGACCGCAGCCGCGGCGTGGCGATGCTGATCGCCATCGT
>JBGTHI010000143.1:0-5693 GCA_041746295.1 Myxococcaceae bacterium | reverse complement strand
GATCTTGACCAAGGAGCAGGATCCCTACCGGCGCAGGAAGGCGTTGGAGAAGCTCCGGGCCTCGCTGCCGCCGATCGTGGACTACGACGCGCTCTTCGTCGCCGACGGCTGGCAGGCGGTCTCCCTGATCGCGCCAGCTCTGGCGGTGGAGGACCTGATCACCGAGGGGTGCGACCGCGCGGCGCTGGAGCGGATCCGCAAGACCCTGGGCCGCGATGATCTCAAGCCGGTGACCTTGCTGGGCTGGGGAGGCTGGAGCTCGCCCTCCGCTCCCGATGGCACGCCCGAGCTGCTCGTGCGGAGCGGCCGCCATCTGCAGTGCGCGGTCTATGCCGACGCCTTCTTCGCCAGGTCCGAGCGGAAGGCCAGCCGAACGTTCGTGTCCGCGTTCCGGAGCGCTCACAACGGACAGACGCCCCAGCTGCTCAATGCGCTAGGCTACGATTCAGCGGCGATCTTCCGCCAGATTGTCGAGCGCGAAGCCCCCGCCGACTCCGATAGGTTCCGCGGGATCCTGGCGGAGCTGGAGAAGTTCGAGGGCGCAACCGGCGCGATCTCCTTCGACGGGGAACGGAACGCCCGGCGTTCGCTAACCTATCTCAAGATAGGTCCCGAAGGGCTCTCGGAGCAGCCGGTGCGCGAAGCCTGCCGGATGCCCCCCCGGTAGCTTTCTCTTCCCCGACCGGAAGCGCTGCTATCGTCACGCCATGTCCGAGCCCGCCGCGGGGAGCGCGAGCTTCCTACAGGAGTTGGACACGCTGGTGCGTGCCCGCTACCCGCTGATCCAGCTGGTCTCGTGGGAAGAGCAGCGGCTGGAAACGATGCTGCAGCAGCTGGCGTCGCGCCACGGGAAGACCTTGATGGCTTGGTCGATTACCCGGGGGCTTCGGCGGATCGGCGGAGCGCGCACTCCGGCCCTGCAAGCTTCGATCGAATCGACCCAGAGCCCGCTGGCCATGCTGGAGGCGGTGAGGGGGCTGGCCGATCCCAACCAGCCGAGCCTGGTGGTGCTGCACGACTTCCATCCCTACCTCTCGGAGCCGAACGTGGTCCGGGCGCTGCGCGAGTTGGCCCAGGGACTCAAGTCCAGCTACACCACGGTGATCCTCCTCTCGCCGACGCTCAATGTCCCGGTGGAGTTGGAAAAAGAGCTGACCGTCCTGGACGTTCCGCTCCCGACCTTCTCGGATCTGCACGCTCTGCTGCGCGACATCGTCTCCACGTTGCGCAAGAGCGGGGGAGCTAAGGTGGAGCTCAAGGGGAGCGAGGCCGAGGCGCTGATCAAGGCTGCGCTGGGGCTAACCCTGGGCGAAGCGGAGAACGCCTTCGCCAAGGCAATCGCCACCGACGGCCGACTGGATGGGAACGACGTTCAGGCCGTGATGGACGAGAAGCGCCAGGTGATCCGCAAGAGCGGGCTCCTGGAATACTATCCGCTCGACGAGAGCCTGGACGACGTCGGCGGCTTGGCCGGGCTCAAACACTGGCTCAGCCGGCGCCAGACGGCCTTTGGCGAGGCGGCGCGGCGTTTTGGGCTGCCGGAGCCGAAGGGGCTGCTGCTTTTGGGGGTGCAGGGCTGCGGCAAGAGCCTCACCGCCAAAGCGATTGCGGCGCAGTGGCGGCTTCCCCTGCTGAGGCTCGATCTCGGCCGGATTTTCAGCGGGCTGGTCGGCTCTTCGGAGGAAAATCTGCGCAAGGCGATCCGGGTCGCGGAGAGCGTAGCCCCTGCAATCCTGTGGGTGGACGAGATCGAGAAGGGGCTCGCGGGTGCGGGCAATGGCGGCACCCTCGACGGAGGCGTCACCGCACGCGTCTTCGGCGGTTTTCTGACCTGGCTGCAGGAGAAGCGCGCGCCGGTCTTCGTGGTGGCGACGGCCAACCGGATCGACGCGCTTCCGCCCGAGCTGCTGCGCCAGGGGCGCTTCGACGAAATCTTCTTCATCGACCTTCCTTCGGCCGAGGAGCGGCGAGAGGTGCTGGCGATCCACCTGCGCCGCCGGAAACGCGAGCCCGCCCAATACGATCTGGCGCGGCTTTCCGGGCTCTCGGAGGGCTTTAGCGGCGCGGAGCTCGAGGGGGCGGTCGTGGCCGGGCTCTATGAAGCCTTCGCCGAGGGGACCGACCTGACCCAAGCCCACATCGAAACGGTGCTGCGACAGACCCGCCCTCTGGCGATCACGATGCGAGAAGAGGTCGAACGGCTGCGGGGCTGGGCACGGGACCGAACCCGCTCTGCGTCGCAACACGCGGTGTAAGGGTGGCCGGGCGACTGTCGCGATTTTTGAGACTGGAGCGGGCGCGAAAGGCGCTGTCGCGCGGCCGGGCCCAAAGGGCCGGAGATGGTGGAGACGCCGGTTCCCGGTTCCATAGCCTGAAGGGGCCCGGCCCGGAAAGGGAGGGATCGCCCAGCGAATCGCGGCCGATCGAGCGCTTCCGGGCCGCGGCCCCAGGTCAGGTTCTACTGGCACCGCTCGAGGCGGGAGCTCAGCCGTTTGTTCGTTGTCCCTCCTGCGAGTCGGACAATTCCCTCTATGTCGCGCGCTGCTTCAATTGCGACGCTGCGCTGGACAGCCCCAACGCACGTGCTTTCAACGAGCAGCTTTGGCAAAGACTGAGGGAAGCCTCCTCGGCGGAGGCTGCGCTTCTCGCCGAACGGGAGCGGTCCCGGCGGTCGGCCGCGGTGGAAGAGCTGGAAACCCGCAAAGCCTGGGCGACCGAGGCGACGCAGGAACCGGGGCTGTTCAGGCTGTTGCGAGAGCTTCTGCGGCAGCTCAAGCGGTCAGGGCGCTAATGCGCCATTCAAAGGCTCGAGCGATTCGCCCTTGCTCTGCGCAAGCGCTTTCTGCACTTCCGCCAGGAGGCGGTCCGGATCGAGCGGTTTCTCGAGGACGCCGGAGACGCCCAGTTGCTGGCTCAGCACCTCATGGCCCTGCCGTGCCTTGAAGAAGGCGGAGACGAAGATGATCGGTGCGGAATGGCCTCGCTCGCGGAACGTCCGGATCACCTCCATCCCGGTGCCGTCGGGCAGCAGGCCGTCTACGATCATCAGATCGACATTGCGGTCCTCGAACATCGCCACACCATCACGCACACGACCCGCCTCCAGTACCTGGTACCCGGCCTGCGCCAGGTAGGTGGCGACCAGCAGACGGGTGGTGCGGTCGTCTTCGACGACCAGGACGGAGCGGGGGGAGGGCGCTGGAGCGTGCATCGCCGGAGGAGGAATGCAAATCGAACGCCTCCCCCTCCGGCAGGGTGCGGAGGCTGAGCGTCCGCGCCTTTGAGAATCTTTTGAGGCGGGTGGACGATCACGCCTGGGTCGCCCTCGACTTTTCCTCCAGCGCCTCCCACCGTGTGTACAAACGTTCCACTTCCGCGCTCGCCGTCTCTAGGGCGGCCGCGGTCTCTCGCATCGCTATCGGGTCGCCGTAGGTCAGGGGGCTCGCCAATGCGGCCTCGAGGTCCGCCTTGCGAGCTTCGGCGGTGGCTATCGCCGCCTCCATTCCCTCCAGCTCGCGCTTCTCCTGATAGCCCAACCGCGCGGCGGGCTGAGGCGCCGCCCCCCTCTTGGGCGCCGACGCGGGTAGGGCGGGGGACGCAGCTGTCGGTGGGATCGGCCTGGACACCGGACCGGGACCCGGGTCCTTGGCCTTGAGCCGCCGGTAGTCGTCGAAGTTTCCGGGGTAGCGGACCACGCGCCCCTCGCCCTCGAACGCCAGAATCGACGTTGCGACCTTGTCCAGAAAGTACCGGTCGTGGGTGACCAGCAACACGCTGCCGCTGAAAGAGAGCAGCAGCCCCTCGAGGACGTTTAGGGTCACGATGTCCAGGTCGTTGGTCGGCTCGTCCAGCACCAGGACGTTGGCGCCTTGCAGAAACAGGCGCGCTAAGAGCAGGCGGTTGCGCTCCCCGCCGGAGAGCGCCTTGACCCGGGTTTTCTGCATCGGCACCGGGAAGAGCAGATCGTCCAGGTAGTCGCGCAGCGCCATCCGCTTTCCAGCGATCTCAACCGTCTCCTCCGAAGAGGCCGCTTCGTAGACCGTCTGCTCGGGATCCAGGTTGGCGCGGTCCTGGTCGTAGTAGGCGATGCGGGTATTCTTGCCGAGAATGCGCGTCCCGGAGTCCGGCTCCAGCTCGCCTAGTAGCACCCGGAGGAACGAGGTTTTTCCGACGCCGTTGGGGCCGAGCAGGCCGAGTCGCTCTCCCGCTTGAAGCAGGAGGCTGACCTCGTTCAGAATCACCCGCTCTCCGAACCGCTTGGAAAGCCCTTCGGCTTCGATCACGGTGTGGCCGAGCCTGGGGGCGGCCACGACCTGCAGGGCGGCGACCTTAGGAGGCTTGAAGCCGCGCTCCCGCAGCAGCGCCTTGGCCCGTTCCATCCGGTCCCTGCTCTTGGTCCGCCGCGCTTGGGGGCCCTTCCGCATCCAGGCCACTTCCTGCATGATCCAGCGGTCGCGCTTGTGCTGGCGGCCCACCGCCTCTTCCTGCTCCACCAACTTCTGCTCCAGATAGGACTGGTAGTTGCCGGGGTAGGAGGCAATCGATCCTCCGGGACCGATCTCGGCGATCCGATCCACCAGCCCATCGAGGAAGTACCGGTCGTGGGTGACCAAGAGAAGGGCGCCAGGTAGCGCATCCAACTCGCCTTCCAGCCACTCGGTGGTTTCTGCGTCCAGATGGTTGGTCGGCTCGTCCAGAAGCAACAGCTCGGGGCGGGTCAGCAGTGCGCGGGCGATCGCGACCCGTTTGCGCAGGCCGCCCGAGAGCTCGGACACCGGGCGATCCCAGTCCTTCACACCCAGACGGTCGAGCAACATTTTGGCGCGGTGTTCGGTGTCCCACCCCCCTTGCCGCTCTATCGCTTCGGCGACGTGGGACAGCTCGTCTCCAATCTTCATCATTTCGGCCGGGAGCGCGGTGGCCAGCCGATTGGAGAGCGCGGCGTGCGAGTCGAGCAGCTCGCGCAGCACCGGGTCGGCCACCGACAGCTCCGATGCCACCGTGGCCCCCTGGGGAAACGCCGGCTCTTGAGGCAGGTAGGTGACCCGCGCCCCTCGACGCAGCTGCAGTAACCCCGAATCGGGCTGCACTGCCCCGGCCAGGATTTTCATCAGGGTGGACTTGCCCGACCCGTTGACGCCCACGAGCCCGACGCGCTCGCCGGCTTCTAGGGTAAAGGTCAAGCGGTCAAAAAGGATGCGGTCTGCGAAAGAGACCGAGAGGTCGGCGGCTCGGAGCAACGTCACCCTTGGACTCCTCGCACGCGGGTCGTGTTACAGCAAGCCATGTCCATCACGCGGATCCTGACCGTCCTCGGTGTCCTGGTCGCCGTTCTGGGAAGCATCCACGGCTACCTGTGGCTGAGGCTGGTGCGTGATCCAGCCTGGCAGCCCCCGATAGGTCTGGTCGCCACCGCGGTGCTCTGGCTCCTGGCGTTGAGCATCCCGGTCTTCTTCCTTCTCTCTCGGCCTCTCACGCGCGCGGAGACGCAGCCGCTTGCCTGGGTGGCCTTCACCTGGATGGGGGCGATGTTCCTCCTGCTGGCGCTGTTGGCGCCGGCGGATCTGTTGGCGCACGGTTGGGCCGGGCTCAAGAGGCTGATGGGGACTCCGCTGGACCCGGAGCGGCGGCTGCTGCTGTCGCGGGGGCTGGCGGGGGGTGTGGCGGCCACCGCGTTGGGGCTCTCAGCGATC
>JBGTHI010000142.1:0-1580 GCA_041746295.1 Myxococcaceae bacterium | reverse complement strand
GCGCGGCGATCTCCACCAGCGCCTTGGCCCAGGCGCCGATCGTCGTCCCGCGCGCGCGCCCCTTGAGCCCTTCCCGCCGCGCCAGCGACTGGAACTCCTGCTGCTCGTTCAGGGAGAGCGCGGGAAGCAGCCGCTCCGCCTCGTCGAGCGCGCTCCGATCGTAGAGCAGCCCGCGCATCAGAGCGCCCAGCGCACCCACCATCCCGGGAGAGGCCGCGTCCGCCCCACGCACCTCCATCAGCTTCTTCAGCCTCACTTCGGGAAAGAGCGTCGAGAGGTGGTCCACCCAGTCGGAGTAGAGGGCCGGTTTCCCCTGGTAGCCCTTCTCCAGCAGCTGGCGGAAGGTCATGTTCGGGCTGAAGTACTCGCCGTTGCGGCGCAGGAAGAGCAGCGGCACCTCCAGCGCCCACTCGACATAGGCGCGGTAGGAGAAGCTGCCGTCGAACCAGGAGCGCAGGAAGCCGCAGCGGGTCCGGTCTACGTCGGTCCAGACGTGGCTGCGGAAAGAAAGAAACCCCGAGGGTTTCCCCTCCACCAGGGGGCTGTTGGCGTAGAGCGCGACGATGAGGGGCGTAACCCGGGCGGTGAGCACCGTCTTGCGGACGCAGTCCTCCTCGCTCGACCAGTCCATCGACACCTGGGCGGTGGCGGTCATCTGCATCATCCGCGTGCCCAGGCCGCCGCGGGTGGGTAGCACCTCCCGCATCAGGCGATAACGGGACTTGGGCATCCAGGGCACCGCAGCCTGCAGCTCGAAGGGGCGATAGCCGAGACCCACCAGCCGCAGCCCGACACTGGCCGCCGCCTTCTTCACCTCTGTCAGATGGGCCAGATTCTCCGCGTGCGCCTCGCGCGCCGTCCTGAAGGGATTTCCCGAAAGCTCGAACTGTCCCCCGGGCTCCAGTGACACCGTGAGCCCGCCCCGCTGCAACGCGATGGCCGGGCCGTCCGGAGTCTCCCGCACCGGCTCGTACCCAAAGGGCACCAAGGCCCCGAGCAGCGCGCCTATCCCGCTCGGTCCTTCGTAGGCAGGGGGCGTGGTCCCGCCCTTGGGATAGACCAGCTTCTCGTGCTCCAGGCCAAGCCGGTGCTCGGCAGGGGGCTTCTCCGCGCCACGGAAGAACGCTTCGAGCTCCGAAATCTGGGTGAGGGGCCGGCCATTCTGTGCGAGATCGAGCGACATGGTGCGCTCGTATAGCCTAACTGTGTTCCGACTGTCCTCGAGCGACCACCCCCTGGATCTCTTCCGCGGGCTGTGGCTGCCGGTCACCGCGGCCCGGCTGATCCTCCGCACCCCCAAGCTGCTTCGCTGGTCGCGCCTGGCTGCTGTCGTGACGGCTCTCTCCCTGTTGGCCTGGTTGGTCGCGCTGATCCTCTGGACCGACGACGCAGTGGCCGCGCTGTGGCCCAGGCCCACCGGCGGGGTGGGGCGGATTGCCTGGATGCTTGCGGTCGCGGTCGTCTTCTGCCTGGTTGGGGTCCTGGGCGCGACCACGCTCCCTCTGCTCCTACTCGCCCCCCTGCTCGACCCGATCTCCGAGCTGACCGAGGCGGCGGTGCGACCCGAGGGCCCTTCCGAG